>JAOULB010000234.1 GCA_029882235.1 Gammaproteobacteria bacterium
TAGTCTTTGTTGTCATATCGACATTCCGGCGAATGCCTACAGGGATGTAGGTAGTAGAGCGACGCAGGATGCCAAAGCCAATGCCGAAATCCAGAGGTGTATTACTGGACACCGGCCTGCGCCGGTGTGACGGAAGGGATTAATATTTAATCAAGGTGTTAAAACTATCGTCATTCCGGCGAATGCCTACAGGGATGTAGGTAGTAGAGCGACGCAGGATGCCAAAGCCGATGCCGGAATCCAGGGGTTTATTTCTGGACACCGGCCTGCGCCGGTGTGACGGAAGGGATTAATATTTAATCAAGGTGTTAAAACTATCGTCATTCCGGCGACTGCCGGAATCCAGGGGTTTATTTCTGGACACCGGCCTGCGCCGGTGTGACGGAAGGGATTAATATTTAGTCAACGCGTTAAGACTATCGTCATTCCGGCGAATGCCTACAGGGATGTAGGTAGTAGAGCGACGCAGGATGCCAAAGCCGATGCCGGAATCCAGCGGTTTATTTCTGGACACTGGCATGCGCGGGTGTGAAAAAATAGTAAGTTACTATTTTTTATTTCGCATCAGCCTGAAACCGATTAAACCGGTCAACAGCAAGAACAGACTGGCAGGTTCAGGCACATCTGCTGTTCGATATAGCCAGCCACCATAATTATTACTGGTGTAATTCATGCTGACGGCCTGACGTCGATAGGAATCGTTATTACCGTCAAGTCCGCCGATAAAGCGGGATACATCAAGGGAAACAGCGGCTTCACGTCCTGTTGAAGGGTGTATGGCCGATTCTCGAGTAAACCCATTCATGAACTGATAGTTTGTTGAAGAGACAGTTGGTGAAAAATCTGTAAAGAAGATGTCAAAGGCACCCGGTGTTAGTTCTACAGTGGTACCAAACTCGGTAGGCACGATACCCTCTCCGCCACCATAGACCTGTAACAGTTCAGTGACTTCAGAGAATGAAGCCCACTGGAAACCCGATACATCGATGCTTCCGCCCAGCATACATCCCGCAACATCACAGAGACCTGTTGAGGTATCGAAGACGGCATCGAAATCATTCCAGCTATATCCTCGTGTATCTGTGACCTGTAGCCAGTCTTTACCGTCAACCATTACGGCATAGGCAGGATTGAACAGACAAGTCAGTAAAACAATGAGTGCTGTATTACGAATTTTCATTTTTTATTCCTCGTAGAGATAAAAGAGCTTGTTAGGCTAACAGTAAGCTGTGTTACGCCCTGGTGGTATGACTCATAAGGACTAGTTAAAGGACTAGGTGGTGTACAAATGGACTAGTCCTTAATGAAAAATATTGATTAATCTCGGGAACCTTTTTCCCCCTACCTGCATTTACTAATGAAAGCAGGGTAAAAGGAGGAAAAAATGTCTATATCTAATCGAATAAACAGGTCTAAGAGACCATTACTAATATCATTGTTCGTTAGCTTAATCGGCTTTTCTGGCATGGTTTTGGGCGATAAAAGAGATAAAGATTCTGATGATAAGGTTACCGGTAACCTGAAAAGCGCCATCAGGATGATCAAGGAGGGAAAGCAGATTTTCCGCCATGACACCTTTGGTAATGAACGGTTTTGGGGTGGACAGTTACGTCTGCATGAAGCCATTGCTGGAAAAGACCAGGGTGGTGTCGGTTCTGGTGTGAGTCCGAAAACAGCATTGGCATTGGGTCTGAAGGTCGATGTTAACAGGCTACCCAAATCATTACGTAAGCAACTCAAAAATGGTCAGGTCGATCTGGATGCCCCCGCAGTCACTCTTGCATTGTTAAAGCTGGATGCGGTTGTTGGTGTAAAGGGCAGGTTTGATATCAATGGACAAATCAGCTCGATGGGGATCACCTGTGCACTTTGTCATACGCAGGTTGATAATTCATTTGCACCAGGCATTGGTCGGCGTCTGGATGGTTGGGCCAATCGAGATCTAAATGTCGGTGCCATAATTGCGGCGGCACCCAACCTGTCACCCTTCGCATCATTGCTTGGTACGGATGAATCTACAGTGCGTACGGTGTTAAACAGCTGGGGCCCCGGTAAGTTTGATGCTGAGCTGCTGCTTGATGGCAAGGCATTTCGTCCTGATGGTAAACCCGCAGCGACCTTGATCCCGCCGGCATTTGGATTAGCGGGGGTTAACCTGCATACCTGGACAGGTTGGGGATCGGTTGCACATTGGAATGCATTGGTTGCTGTGCTTGAGATGGGTGGCCAGGGTAATTTTTATGATCCTCGTTTGAACGATGATCAAAAGTTTCCCATCGCGGCGGCAAATGGTTTTGGCGATATACGCGTACCCGCTGATCAGGATCTGGTCACAGCAAAACTACCCGCCTTGCACATGTATCAGTTATCGCTGCAGGCACCAAAGCCTGATGATGATTCGCTTGATGAATATGCAGTAAAACGAGGTGAGAAATTATTCAATGGCAAGGCAAACTGTGCGAGTTGTCATGTGCCTCCCCTTTATACCGAGCCTGGTTGGAATTTGCATACGCCGGAAGAGATTGGTATTGATTCTTTCCAGTCGGATCGTAGCCCGGATGAAGGTTATCGCACTGCACCGCTTAAAGGACTCTGGACACATAATAAAGGCGGGTTTTATCATGATGGACGCTTTGCTACAGTCCTGGATGTGATCAATCATTACGATCAGTTTTTTGAATTGCAATTACAGGATAAAGAGAAACTGGATTTGCAGGAATTTGTGAATTCACTCTAAACACACAGGGAAGATTGTGAACCATAAAATAATAGAGTACGGTTCACAATCGACCCTGTTTCAGCATTAAGGATAACTATGATTATGATAGCCGAGGAAACTACCGAGTTTGCTATTGATTTAGAGTCTACATCAGATGAAGTTGCAATTGAGTATGTTCGATCAGGTAACACCGCTGCATTTGAAGTTATTATGCGTCGTTATAATCAACGCCTGTATCGGGTTGCGCGTAGTATTTTGTTAGATAATGATGCAGCGCAGGATGCCGTGCAACAGGCCTATATCGCTGCCTATTACAAACTGGATAGTTATACAGAGCATACTAGTTTTTCTGCCTGGCTGACCCGAATCACGATTAATGAGGCGCTCATGATTAGACGCAAACACGACAATCGTATTGCTGAAAACAGAGATATGCATGAGGCTGATAAAATTGCTGCGAAAAGCAATAACCCGGCCACCATTCATGCGAACAAAGAACTTGCTGTCATGATTGAAAGCGCCATCGGACAATTACCGGAAGAATTTCGTTATGTCTTTGTGCTCAGAGCGGTTCAGCAACTCAGCACAAAGGAAACAGCAGAAAGCCTGGATATTAACGAAGCAACGGTTAAGACACGCTTACATCGCGCGCGCAATTTAATGCAGCTCAACTTAAATGAACATATTGAGCAGGCGGGTTTGCATGTGTTTGAGTTTGCTGGGCAGCGTTGTGACAATATCGTTAGAATGGTGCTTGAAAGACTCAGAAAATCGTAAACATAGTTTTGAGTCAGTGTGCTTGATGGTCTCGCTTTTGAAGCGCTATTCTAGTAAAAAGAGTTTATGAGAAAGAAGGGCTTCACAGCAATAATTGGTGGAAAACCAAAAGTACTTATCCTCGGCTCAATGCCGAGCGAGGCATCATTAGAAAAACAACAGTACTATGGTCATGCGCGGAATTTATTCTGGGTGTTCATGGGTGAACTGTTTGATTTTGATCACAGCATTGAGTACCAACAAAGAACTCAGCATCTTATTGAACAAGGTGTTGCGGTATGGGATGTGATTGAAAAATGCCATCGCGAGGGTAGTCTTGATTCTGCAATAGAGTCAGACAGTATCCAGGCGAATGATTTTGTTCAACTGTTTGCAGATTACCCAACAATCAGGAATATTTTTTTTAATGGTGCGAAGGCAGAAACTGAATTTCGTAAACGTGTCATGCCTTTACTGAAAGAATCAGCAGAAAATTATCAATTTGAATTATTACCCTCGACCAGTCCGGCCAATGCCGGAATGACAAAGGCCGAGAAACTGGTGCGATGGAAAAAAGTGAAGACTGTTTTACAAACTAAAAAATAACATTAAGCATGGTCAGCGAAACGACCAGGAACAGCATAGTCATAATACCGCCGGCCTTCATAAAGTCAGGCACACGATAACCTGCCGGGCCCATAATCAAGGCATTCACCTGATGGGTTGGAATTAAAAACGAATTCGATGTTGCAATCGCAACCGTTAAAGCAAACACGGCAGGGTTGGCACCTGCGCCAATGGCAATATTAACGGCCAGTGGTACCAGTAATACGGTTGCACCAACGTT
>JAOULB010000235.1 GCA_029882235.1 Gammaproteobacteria bacterium
GCTGGTGAGAAAATGTCTCAGCCATTACATCAGAATGGATCAAACCATATTCTGGAGCTATCAACAGGCCTGGCTGGAAACCATTGGCATGGATCCCTTTAATAACGATGTTACGGCACTCAGCACGTTCGTCAAAGAACAAAATATTGATGTTGAAGGCATGGATGATGACTACGATAGCTGGCTACAATTGATCATGACACATTGTGTTGAACCCGCATTACCTGAAAATGCACCAGTGTTCATTTATGACTTCCCGGCAAGCCAGGCGGCGCTGGCAAAAATACGTCTTGATGAACCTCTCGTAGCAGAACGCTTTGAGCTTTATATCAATGGTATGGAACTGGCCAATGGTTTTCACGAATTAACCGATGCGAATGAACAACGTCAGCGATTTGAATCTGATCTTGGTAAACGTGATAAAACAGGAAAGATGGCAATACCAATCGATGAACGTTTGCTTAAAGCCTTACCGAATATGCCGGCCTGCTCCGGTGTCGCAATAGGTCTGGATCGTCTGGTTATGGTTGCCGCGGCTGTAACGTCGATTGATGAGGTGCTGAGCTTTAGTATTGACGAATAACAACCGATTTTATTCGAATGCTCTCGACTCGATTTCAAGATAAACCTGGTTCACCAGGCGACCAATATTTTCACTGAACTGAACCCAGCTACGGTAGGGCGAAAGCTTCTCAATCACCTTTGACTTGATCTCAAAATCCTCCATACCTTTGTTGTAATATTCTTCAACAGTCCGATAGAGCGTAACCATTAAGCGACGATACTGCTCAACAATTTCCTGACCGCCAGCTTTGCCATTTCCGGGGATATAAATTTTTGAGTTTGTGGCCATGGCCTGGTTAATCGCAAGAATACTGCCCAGATAATATTTATTTTCACCACCGATTAGTCCGTTCCTGACCAGATCGCCACAAAAGAGGACTTGCTGCTGTGGTATATGGAGCATGATGTCATTATCAGTATGCGCATTACCGCTGTGAAGAACATGAAAGCCGACATCGCCAATCGTTATTGTGTCGCCATGGGTAATTGCATGATTCGGCGGAACTGGTCGTGTACCGGTGATGGCACCGTCAGTCATTTTATTAAGTAGTTTGATCCAGTGTTCACCTCGACCCTGTTGTGCCTGAGTGATCATGTTTTTATGGCCATAGATCGCCAGCTTCGGGTTGGCTTCAAAAAAGGCCTGATTGCCAAGCCAGTGATCGCCGTGAATGTGGGTATTGAAGACCGCAATTACCGGTTGCGATGTTATTGCGCTAATATGTTTCAATACCATGCGGCCAACATGGACGCTACTGCCGGGATCAATAACAACAACCCCCTGACTGGTCAGTACAAAACTGACATTTGAACGAAAGCCTGCGTTTTCCTTTGAAGGAATACCTAAAGGAGCGTAAATAATATAAACTCGATCTGTGAGTTTCGTTACTGGGAATTTTTGTTCCAGAGGCTGGCTATAAACTGTACTTGTGTATAATAACAGCAGACCTGCAACCTGAATTATCATTAAGTATGTCTTTTTCATTACGGTTTTCTTATACCGAATCAATGAGGCGTTGATACAGGATAGCAGAATAAAAAAGGCAAACACGAGACAGAATTTTCAGTATTAACGGATGTTCACGTTGTCATTTGATCCTGCATCCAGCAGAACGAGTTGGGTGTTCGCGCACGAAGCCTGAGATATTGCGAGTACGCTCAGACTTCTCTCGTTCGTGGATCAGTTCATTTTATCCGTTACTACCCTATCCTTACCTGCTCGTGTTGCCCTCCCCACACAGAGAAAAGCATTCCATTCAGTGCTCATATCCCGTGAACACTGAGATTTGCATGCCGTTGGGTTCCCTGATGCGCTTATCCTGGCATCCCGGCAGGACATATTTGGCCATATCGAGTCAAAAAAGTTATGGCGAGAAAACGACGAAGTTATGATGATTGGGCACTGGGCCGATATAATTACGTTTTTAGATGGTTTGAGATGGTATAAGCATATCAATGGCGAAAAATGAACTAGTACATCCTGTGCATCCAACCTTCGTTCTGGGAGACTGGAAAGTTGATCCGGCCGGAGGAAGACTGAGTCGTGGGGCGGAGGAAACGCGTCTCGAACCTCGTGTCATGGCGCTGCTCTGTTATCTGGCTGATCGCAAGGGCCTGCTCGTTAGTCGGGAAGAACTGGAGGATAATGTCTGGGCTGGCATGGTGGTGGGTTATGATGCGTTGACTAGCGCAATTATCAAATTGCGTAAGGCCTTAAATGATGATTCTCGTCAACCACGCTATATTGAAACGCTACCCAAAAAAGGGTATCGCCTTATTGCTGACGTTTCACAACAAACAGCAGAAACACCACTTGATTCACCGAAGAGCTCCAGAAACAGGAGGTCCACTGATCAGCTGTCATGGAAACTCAAGATTGCTGTTGCTGTAATTCTGCCAATAATCAGTGGAGTGCTTATCTATCTTCTTAATGAAGATGATACCGAAAGCTATCTAGCAAATAATTCTGTGCCCTCCATTGTTGTTTTACCGTTTAGTAATATTAATTCTGGCAAGGAGCATGATTATATTGCGGATGGCATTACCGAAGATCTGACAACGGACTTATCGCGTATGTCAAAGCTCATGGTAATTTCACGTCGATCAGCTTTTATATATAAAGGCCAGAAGACCGATGTGCGAAAAATTGGTAAACAGCTCAATGTCGATTATGTCCTTCAGGGCACGGTGATGAAATCTAATCGTCGAATTCGTGTTAATGCGCAGCTTGTTGATGCAGATACTGGTTTTGAAATATGGGCACAACGCTATGATCATGATCTGGATGATATTTTTAAACTACAGGACACTTTAAGAAAGACAATTATTTCTTCAATGTCAATTGTGCTAAGCCAACAGGAAAAGGAAAATATTGCAAAAAGATACACGCATAGCATTCTTGCCTATGACAGTTTTTTACGCGGTCAGTCTTTCCTGGTTAAACAGACACCTGCGGATAACCTAAGTGCGCGCAAGTTTTTTCAGGATGCTATTGCCCATGATGTTAAATTTGCCCGAGCACACAGTGGTCTGGCGCTAACCTACATCAATGAGTATCGTTTTAACTGGAGCAAAAACCCGGGACATACTGCGAATTTGGCAAGACAGTATTCACAGGAAGCCGTGCAATTAGATTCCAGTACGCCTCAGGTTTACTGGGTGTCGGGTATGGTTAATTTGTTTATTGATGGCAATCATCGGCGCGCCATTGAAATGGGACACCGTACCATGCAAATCGAACCTAATAGTTCTGATGGCCTGGTTCTGCTGGCAGCGGCCTATGTTTATAATAATCAACCCGAGAAAGCCATTCTTCTCATCAATAAAGCCAAGCGCCTGAATCCATTTTATTCATCGCAGTATCCCTCTATTATTGGTCTGGCATCTATTTTTATCGGTGATTACTCTCAGGCAATAAACTCTTATAAGGAGTCACTCGAAATCAATCCAGTTCGCCTGCATCCAAATATATATTTGATCTTGAGTTATACGCTGGCAGGGAAGGATGACGAAGCTAGATGGCAACAAGCTCAGTTTAAAACACTTTTTCCAAAATTTAATCTACAGGAATGGGCATCCAGGCAACCATATAAGGAAAAAGATGTCCTTAAGGATATAGTGAACAAACTTGCTGAGTTGAAAATTCAATAAAACAGTATAAGACGAAAAAAGAGTCAGAGCATTTATTTTAGAAATTAGTAAATCTATGCTCTGACCCGGTTATCTAGAATTATGCTGTGCAACTCATATCTTCACCACAACACATAGGGGACTTGATTTTGCCGTGACCATTCGGACATTCAGAAATCTGAACTTCTGAACCATCTTCCAGTTTTAACGTACCATTCACCAGAGGTGCATCACACTTCGCACAGCTCGCATTTACAGCCATACCACATTGTTTACATTCATACGTTGCCATTAGTTTTCCTCCTTATATTTGAATTGGATTTTACAGTTATTAAACACCGTTGCAAGAGAATAAAATAAGTGCATTTATACAGAAGTTATAGGGGGATATATTTTGGTGTTATTAACGTGCATTTCGCATTTGTTAAAATCGAGACTCTCCCTTAATCTCAAGTATCCATACATTTGATCCTCTGTCATCAAATGGCGCCGAATATGTTGTCGTTATAACTTTATTTTTAGATAAAAAATGTGAGGCTCCAAGATAATAAAATCCAGATTCATTTAAGGAGCCAGCAGTCCAACCGATTCGTGCGAATATGTTAGATTTCCTGGAAAGGTAAT
>JAOULB010000237.1 GCA_029882235.1 Gammaproteobacteria bacterium
CCACGGCCTGTTTGAGTGTCCGATCGGCTTCTAACCATTCATCACGTAAATCATCAGCAATATTTGCTTCAGATATTGATTGCGACAATATCGAGCTACGTAACTCAAACATTTCATCGGTTATTAATATATTTTGATGCGCCATTTTTGGCGTCTTACCCGCGTAGACCTTTGGCCCACCCATGAGTCCTGCCATGAAGGTGGTCTGTTGTTTTTCAAAGATTTCCTGGGGATGCTCAACAAAGAACTGCTTAAGCCACGGATGGGCAAATAGCTTGTCATAGAAGATTTTATGAACCCGTTCCAGCGTCGGCATGCCGCCAATACGGTCAAACAGTGTCTTATCGATAGCCATGTCAGTAACCCCATTTAATTTACTGCCGCGAACAGGTCTTCCTGCTCGCTATAGCTATATCGACACTTCGAGGGGTAATTAAAATTTTTTTACCTGAGCTTATTGCTCAGTTTAAGCAGGCTCAGCTGTTTTACTGGATTCCTGTCTTGTTTTAGCCCCAACCGCAGCACTGACACCTTTAAATCCGCGTTTGGATTTTTCAATCGCATTCAGCGCCGTATAGGCCGCAAGTTGTTTTAGACGCTTTCGCTGTTTTTTTCCCTGATAATCAGAGACCAGTTTTGCTATAACAACAAGGACTGGGGGTAATGCCATAAGTACAAGGACAATAATTGTCGCTTTGTCTCCCATTTCTCCTCTCCTTTATTAACACACCTGTTAGATAGATTAATTACCATCTTGTGAGCCGAAGCCCATTTTTTTATAAATAATTACGGGAAGTCCGAAGAACACAGCGGCAAAGGCGAATGAAATCAGGGTTGGATATTGCATTAACAACCAGCCGAAAATAATGGTGCCGCTCAAAAGCCAGATCAACATCATAACGGTCTTGGGTATATCTTCTGGCATTGCTTTTTCCTGTTTTGTCTCAATAAGGCCATATACTATATATATGCTCAGCTAGTGTTCAAGGGTTAATCCAATTATTTTTCGTGCATTAAACAACGCTGACAGACTCTCCATTAAATTCAACAACTTGGCCGACCCGAATCTTACAACGTTTGCGCGTTTCGACCTCATTATCGACAAGCACGGCACCGTCAGCGATAACCATCTTCGCCATTCCCCCACTGTCACACAGACCCGTGACCTTGAGCAGGTTATTCAATTCAATGAACTCGCCGCTCTCAAGTTTAAATTCAATCAAAATGACTCCTCTGTAAGCGCACTTACAGTGCTTAAACACATTCGACTCGGTCTAAATCTGTCTTATAAAGACATGCCGCGCGAATCATCCTTGTGCATTGAAAATACAATATCCAGATCCGCCTGCTCCGCCCGTTCCTGACGTTTCAGCATCACCAGTCTGGCCATCACCAGAATAAATGCGGGGATCGAAAATACTAAAAACACGATCAATACTGTTTCATAACTCATCGCCTTTCTCCTCTTTAGTCACACCACAAACATGAATAAAACTTGTTATACGTTTTCACTCAGAACCCTAACGAACACTGTACTGCTTTAATCTGTTCTCATGCTGCAGCTCATTATATTCACCCCGTACTGCAATCAGGCATTTGGCACAAAGACAATCGCTAAACTTTGAACCTATATAATCCAGCTGTTCCGTACTCAACACCACTGTCTGGCACTGGCATAATAAAATCGAACCCGATTTACATTCAAAACCTCGACCACAACGCTGGCAGTGTTTAGTTTCGTGTTTTTGCATCATCATTCAGGCCTGCACTATCAGAGGTTCAGTAAAAAGTTTCGAGTTTGGAATCAGAATCTTCTGTTCTTCATTAATGATAATGGTGTAACGCAAGTCAATACTCACGACCTTGCCTTCATAACTGGACAGCTTGAGCTGATCACCTATACGAAAAGGCCGATAAAGCAAAATCAGCACGCCAGATAACATATTAGAAATCGTATCTTTTAAAGCAAAGCCCAGCGCAAATCCCGTTAGACCAAGCCCGGCAACCAGCGCCGTGATATCAACACCCAATGTACCAAACATGGTAATCAGGCCTAGCGTCCACAAACCAACACGCGCCGAGCGCACAAACAACATCGATAAATTCTGATCCAGCTCCAGTCTTGTTACCAGCCCCATAATCAAGCCAGCAATAAATTTAATCAGTAACCAGAAGAACAGCAGAATAAACGTTGCCGAACCCAGTCGCGGCAACCAGCTCGCTGTTTTTTGCAAAATTATCTGAATATATTCTTCCATCATGTTCTACTGTTAATCTCGCTATACACCACAAACCTGCACACTGACCTTACGCCTGCGTGGCCCATCGAGTTCATATAACATCACTGATTGATACTGACCCAGGACCAGCTCACCCTCAGTGAGGGCGACGACTTCTGAACTACCCAGCAACATTACGGCCAGATGTGAATGTGCGTTTTCCGGTTCATCCGGGGGACAGTCACGCAACTCAATATCGTTGTGAAGATAGTGCTTATCTGCAGGTATCAAGTCACTTAAAAACTGCTTCACATCATCAAGTAAACGTTCTTCAAACTCATTAATAGAAATCGCCGTAGTGGTATGTTGTGAGGTCACTGTAACAAAACCATGACTCACACCCGCCTGCGATACCGCAACGCGCACATCGTCGGTAATATCATGAATCGAAATACCTTCACCGGTATCGAGTTCAATGAATGTGGCCGCAATTTTCAACTGTCCTGCTCCTGTTCTAATGGTCCGACATTAATACCATCATAAGATCCCAGCCCCATGTCATGGGCAAACAGATAAAACTCGTCATTACGTTGATCCAGAGTCTTAGGTGTATGTTTTTCAATCTTATTAATATGCAACCAGTACTTATCAGGATCATTCGGCTCTTTTTTCTCAGCCATATATATAGGTACTATGTTATAACCCCTGGCCTGAAGCTGTTCTGCCGCAGCTTCGAGCAGGCTCGGTTCGTGATGAATAAACCGATAGTCCCATAACATTTCGCCATCCATATCCCAGTTGGTATTCTCTCTGATGTTGTTAAACATCGACTCCAGCCGATCAAGTGTAATGACCTTGCCGGGTATATCACTCACGCCATGGTTTCCTGCATTGGCTTTTCAGGCGATTTATAACCCTCAAAGTTTTCCCAGTACTCTGGACCATAATCAATGAACAACTCTTCACCTGGCTGAATGTGTTTAATCGCCTCTATCCTGGCCTTTTTCCAGCGCGTAGATACGACAATGTGACAATTCGGTTCGTCATGATGATTAATAAAACGAACATAATTCGCCTTCGGCCCCTCACCAACAATATTGTGATCCTTACAGATCCACAACACATAATCAGAATCCACATACGGTGGACTATTTACTTCATCATCAGTCATCACCATGCCTGTATACGGCCCTATCGTGTCACCCGGTCCGACCTCTACCTTGGCAAACAAACCCTTACCCGCACACTCAATCGTCGAATCATCAACAATAAAGTGTTCACGTTCCCATTTCGTTCCTGTTTTATCTGTCATTTTACTTAACTTCTAACCTATAGTTTTATATACAAAATCATCGAAGTAGTTCAGGGCTCATGTTTCACCCCAATCTACATTTTTATTCGTCAAATACTTATAACTAAGTGAGATCGCCGCTATCTCAAAAACGGTGACAATGTATGCCAGGGCAAGCATCAATAAGGAGATAATCTTTCCTTCTCCGTATAAATATTTAATTAACTCATCAATCCCGGTCATCGTCAGTGGTATCAGGACAACGATTGCCATCATCTGGAAACCATTGCCCTCGGTCAGTTTATAGGCCCAGCGCAAATCATAATCTTTGTCCGCAGCCGTAGATGGAAACAACAGAATGACACGCGAAAGAAAATAGGCAAAGGGTGCTAATATAATAACCAGAATCGGCGTTATCAGTTCTTCTTCAGGATCGAAGACAACATAAACTGAAAGCAGAATAATCATAAATAGAATAAAAAAGACCACACCAATCTTCAAACCCCAAAGCAGAAACCGGAACTCCCGTTGTGACCAGCGAAAAATGCCAAGCCGCGGAACTGAATCACCACCCAATAACACCAGTCTATGACAGGTCACTGCAAAACAGACATAAACAATCGAGTTCACTAATATATATAGAAAGAACTCTACACCGTCCTCCTGCTGTACCTGACTATATACAAAATCAATCACAACCAGAATAGACAAGGTAATAATCAGCGCCTGAAAAAAACGCGCCCGATTAGACCACGGTACAGTAAAAGAGGCGGCTAAAATCGCCA
>JAOULB010000238.1 GCA_029882235.1 Gammaproteobacteria bacterium
GCGTGCGTTCCACCGCAGCTCTGATGAAACCAAGATCAAAAAACGGATTATGTCCGACCAGAATTGCGCGTGAGCAGTTATGTTTTTTCAGTAAGGTATGCACTGGTTTAAAGATATGTTCAAGCGCTTCTTTTTCAGACTTGGCCATTCTAAAAGGGTGTTTTGGATCGATTCCGGTAAACTCGAGCGCCTTAGGATCGAGCACAGAACCAGCAAAGGGTTCAACATGACAGGCAATGGTATCTGTGGGTTCAAGACGACCGGTACTGGTCAAATGAACAGGAACCGCAGCTATCTCAAGCAGGGCGTTAACCTGTGGATCAAAGCCGGCCGTTTCAACATCAATGACGACGGGTAAAAAACCTCGAAAGCGATTTGCGATCTGGCGTGAACTAAAAGCGGAACTCATGGGCGAGAGGATAGCGGATAGTAGTGTAAAATGATATGAAAGAAATTAATTTTAATCGGTGGAGGTTTTGCCTTATGTGTAGATATTTTCTTGTTGCTGTTTTGTTTATTGTCATTCCGGTTTCAAATATTCAGGCGGGAACAGAGCAACGGGGAATTGTCTGGCAAATAAAAGCTGAGGGTAGTTTGCCAAGTTATATTATGGGTACCGTGCATTCGGATGATGCACGGGTATTACAGCTGCCAAAACCAGTACAGGCCGTATTTGATCGGGCCAATAGTTTTACTGCGGAATTGAAACTTGATTTTTCGACAATGCAGAAGGCCGCAGAGATGATGTTTAGTGAATCAGTTCGTCCTTTAAAATTGTTGATAGGTCAACAGCGTTACCAAAATATTGTTCCCTTAATGGCGAAACACGGTATCTCTGCAACTCAATTACAAAACATGAAGCCCTGGGCCGTTGCGGTAAGTCTGAGTATGCCTGAATCTAAAGGTGGCCCAGTACTAGATGCCTTTCTATACCAGTTGGCCCAGAGTCAGGGGAAAAAACTTTACGGGCTGGAAACGGTAAAAGAACAGATATCTGTATTTGAATCACTTAGCACACAACAGCAAATATCACTGCTGGATGAGGCAATGCTACAGCATAAAAAAATGGATACGGTTTATGCTGAATTAATTGAACTTTACTTGCAACGAGATTTAACTGCGCTTGAACAGGCCAGTAAAAAATATATGCAAATGGGTGATCAGTCTTTAACGGATAAACTGAATCAGAAAATATTAATCGAGCGAAACTACAGAATGGTGCGGCGCATGCAGGTGCGATTAAAAGACGGCAATAGTTTTATTGCCGTGGGCGCACTGCATTTGCCCGGTGATGAAGGCATATTGCGTTTACTGCAAAAGCAGGGCTATCGAGTAACCGCGATTTATTAAACCCGGTTTAAGCCAGTTTCCAGGCGATGTTCTCTCCTGCTCTTAATGGGATCAGTGTTTCATTGCCAAACTTCATATCAGTGGGGACTGTCCAGTTTTCTTTTGTTAGCGTGATCGAGTCAGTATTTCTTGCGAGGCCATAAAAGTCTGGCCCATAAAGACTGGCAAAGCCTTCCAGTTTATCCAGAGCATTCGCTTGTTCAAACACTTCGGCATAAAGTTCAATCGCTGCGTGGGCAGAATAGATACCGGCACAGCCACAGGCCGATTCTTTCGCGTGTTGTGCATGCGGTGCGCTATCGGTTCCCAGGAAAAATTTTTGATTGCCTGAAATTGCCGCCTTCACTAGTGCTTCGCGGTGCGTTTCTCTCTTTATAATAGGTAAACAATAGAAGTGGGGACGAATACCGCCAGCCAGCATCGCGTTCCTGTTATATAAGAGATGATGTGGAGTAATGGTCGCGGCGATATTTTGATTACTACTTTCGACAAACTGGACGGCATCCTGAGTCGTGATGTGTTCGAGTACAACTTTTAAATTCGGAATGCGTTTAATGAGCGGTTGTAACACGCGATCAATAAAGACCTTCTCACGATCAAAAATATCAATTTCTACATCAGTCACTTCACCATGTACCAGCAAGGGAATATTGAGCTCGGCCATTTTCTCCAGTGTGGCAGTGCACTTGTTAATGTCGGTGACGCCGGCATCGGAGTTGGTCGTTGCGCCTGCCGGGTAATACTTCAAGGCATGCACCAGGCCGCTTTCTTTCGCGGTTACGATTTCATCGGTTGCAGTATTGTCGGTAAGATACAGTGTCATTAAGGGCTCAAACGAAATGCCTGCAGGTACTGCAGAGAGAATTCTTTCTCGATAGGCGATGGCTTGATCCGTAGTGGTGACGGGTGGTTTTAGATTGGGCATGATAATCGCCCGCGCAAATCGTCTAGCAGTATCAGGAATGACATCAGGAAGGACATCACCATCGCGTACGTGCAGATGCCAGTCATCGGGTCGAGTCAGGGTCAGTGTTGTCAAGCTATTATCCAGTTACGGGTGTTGAAGCCATTATGCCAGATGGCAGATTTGGAAACAGGTGTTTTGCAAGCGTTCTGGTATTCTGTTTCACATCTACTTTACTAAACATGAGCGCTGATTGCCTGGCTAGTTACGATATTAATGGCTATTACGCTTTGCATCGATCGAGGCAGGATCTACCGACTGGAGAATTTTTTCTGCGGAGAGTTGATCAACTGAACTCAGTTTTTTGACAAGGTCTTTACCTTCGGCAAAACAAGACTCAAAGGTCTCTTTCAGTTCACTTTGTTGTACTCGACCTGGGTTATCCAGCTCCATCCGAAAAAGCTGCATCTGGTTCAACAGGTTATTGAGGATGTGTTGTGTGGAATGAATGGTGGCCTTGTAGATTTCCAGTTTTTCGGCTTCATGTTGCATGATGACTTTATTGTGGTGATCCACATAGGTACCAAAAAACACCAGCAGAAAAGCGATAACTGTACGCATCCACAGTTCGTTTGCTGTTTCTGGGATGAGATTCAATTCTTCGTGAAATGCGTAGTAATGGATAAAGGAGTCTGCCAGCCACATGATGATGACAAGACAGAGGGATATGAGCAGGAACTGATGTTTTCTGGGTAGGCTGGTCATGGTGGTATTACTTCCTGCGGGATCAAGACTCGTCGCCGATTCCCCCAAGGGTCAGCCTGGTGGGATCAAGCAGTTCTTTTAATTCTGTCTCACTCATGCCGGTTTCTTCTTTGGCCACATCAATGACGGCACGTCCTTCGGCATAGGCCTTCTTGGCAATGGCAGCGCCTTTTTCATAGCCAATAACACGATTTAGTGCGGTGATCAGAATCGGATTTTTATCTAGCGCTGATTTAATCTGCTCTTCATTGACGGTAAAACCAGCAATCGCCTTATCGGCAAGTGTGCGGGATGCATTGGCCAGTAGTTCGATGCTTTGTAACAGGTTATAGGCAATCACGGGTAACATCACATTCAGCTGGAAATTACCCGACTGTGCGCCAATAGTTATGGTGACATCATTGCCAATCACCTGTGCACAGGCCATGGCGGCAGCCTCAGGAATAACGGGATTTACTTTGCCCGGCATAATTGAACTACCGGGTTGCAGTGCAGGCAGGGCGATTTCACCCAGACCGGCCAAGGGTCCGCTGTTCATCCAGCGCAGGTCATTGCTGATCTTCATTATCGCAGTAGCCAGTGTTTTCAGTTGTCCACTCATTTCAACGGCGACATCCTGACTGGCCAGACCGACAAATTTGTTTTCCATTGGGGTGAAGGCGATACCCGTGCGCGCCTTGATTGCACGGGCAAATTTATCGGCAAACTCGGGATGGGCATTGATACCGGTTCCGACCGCCGTGCCACCCTGCGGCAGGGCGCGTAACCGCGTCAGCCCCGCCTGAATGCGATACATACACTGGCGAATTTGCGTGGCCCAGGCATTGAGCTCCTGACCAAAGGTCACTGGCATGGCATCCATTAGATGGGTGCGGCCGGTTTTGACCACATCTTTGAGCTCATCAGCGCGTTGTTCGATGGTTTGCACAAGGTGAGTCAGGCTGGGCAGGAGATTTTCTTCGATTTCCAGACAGGCACTGACATGAATAGTTGTAGGAATGACATCATTTGATGACTGACTCATATTCACGTGATCGTTGGGATGCACTTTTTCACCCGATTTTTCACTGGCAATGTGAGCGATCACTTCGTTGGCATTCATATTGGTGCTGGTACCCGAACCGGTCTGGAACACATCAATGGGAAAATGTTCGTCATACTGACCTTCAGCTACCGCTTCGGCCGCTTCCTGAATGGCTTCACCGGTTTTTTCATCGAGTAATTCCAGCCGCCAGTTGGCTGCTGCGCAGGATCCCTTTACCAGGCCAAGGGC
>JAOULB010000022.1 GCA_029882235.1 Gammaproteobacteria bacterium
CATCGCACAGACAACTTTTACTGGTCCGGGAAATTGTTGTGCACACTCTTGTTGTATTTTTGCCGCAAGTTGTTGTGACTGGAAAAGTAGGGGCGAGCCCTGTTCAGTCCAGATCGAGGCATAGGCCCTGGCAACCTTGCCGGGACGAAAACGCAGGATGATGCCATGTAAAATCAGTAACCAGATGAGACGCGGTATCTCCACGACTCTTGGGTCAGAGAGAAATTCTGCAAGATAACGACGTACCGCTGAAGGCGTAGGTGCATCCGGTGTACCCAGATTGGTAATCAGGATACCCGTGCAGGCAGGTTGATCATGGCTGAAGCTGTCGTTCTTTTTAAAATTCGTCATGGGGGCTAATATTAATTATGTATGCGGCGTTTTACCAATGATTTAGGCTTATCTTGTCATTTTCAGGGAAATCGAGTTGGCAGTGAAAAATAAATATCAGTTAAGCAATCCCCGCTTTTGTGAACACGATGTTCCCTGCTTGATGCTGGATAAAATTTTTGACCCAGATAAATCTATCGAAACTACGCAACAAACAGAGGATGAGCTGGATCAGGGCAAGGCGCTCCGTTGTGCCTATTGCCAGACGATTGTAACGTATCCTGCCAATGCGATATCGCAATTGGGTCAGCATATACACAGCTTTACGAATCCCGGCGGTTATGAATTTACTATTGGATGTTTTCGTCAGGCCTATTGTCAGGCCATCGGCACACCCAGTCAGGAATGGACCTGGTTTCCATCGTACTACTGGCAATATGCCTTATGTCATCACTGTCAGGAACATCTGGGTTGGTATTATCAATCTGGTGAAGCCACCTCAGGATTTTATGGTTTGATCCTGAATCGACTCATATCGGGTACAGATCACTAAACAACTGTGAAGTGATTACGGCATGGCTGTGATAATACTCACAGAACTCTCGATCAGTTTCATGCGTGTATAACAGTTCAATGCTGTCTGCGGTATGCTCATCGCTCACTCTAATAACATCTACACTTCGAATGGAGAACAACGATGAAAATAAAATATGGATTACTTTCCCTTATCCTTGTTTTTAGCTTGCCTGTCTCTGCCAATGAACAGATATCAGAAGAACAAACCAATCAACAAACCGAACAACAAGGTAGTACAGAAAACTTGCAGGAAGCGAGTGGGCTTTCAAGTGGTACTGTCTATCGGGCAGCATTTACCAGTCAGGTGCAGGATCGCGAGCCGACCAATGATTTAGAAAAGATGGCTAATGATCAAAGCCAGTTGTATTTTTTTACTGAGCTGCGTGATATGTCTGGCCAAACGGCTAAGCATCGCTGGGAGTATGATGGCAAGATCATGGCTGAAGTCAAATTTAAAGTTAATGGCCCACGCTGGCGAGTCTGGTCAAGCAAGAGTTTTGTCCCCGGCTGGACGGGTGACTGGAAAGTCTCGGTCATTAATGATGCGGGTGATGTAATTAAGGAAAAAAACTTTACTTATGAAATGGCAGCAGCAGAACAGACAGAAACGACTACATCTGAAGAGACGGCAACTATGCCAGAAATGAAAAACCAGTAAGTTTAATATTTTATTAATGCCTAAAGCCCCCTTCATGGGGGCTTTTTATTTTATGCGAGTGTTATACACTAGAATTATTCTGTTTAGAGAAAACTTTTATTATGTTAAAGCTAGAGAAATTATTAGCTGCATGGAATAAAGCAGATTTTGATTCTGTCGCGAAAGAAGAATTACAAAAATTAGACGCAGTTTCCTTACCGTTGCAACAGGGCTTAGCACAAAGCAGTTATGTGGCTGATGATCCAGTGTCTGTGATCATTATGTCCAGTTCTGAACAGCAGAATGTTATAAAGATTAAAGCGGGTCTGTTTTATTCTGGCATTATTGCCGGTTGTAGTTGTTCGGATGATCCAACACCGTTAGATAAAGTTAACGAGTATTGTGAGGTGTTTATCTTAATTGATAAGACAAGTGGAGAAGCCTCCATATCAATGAGCTAAAACTATCTGATCCTGATATTGATAGACCAGATAGTTCAATCTGCCTTACCCGGTACGGTTATCGTTCCAGCTTCTTGTATTTAATACGTGTAGGTTGATCCGCTTCATCACCCAGACGGCGTTTACGATCCGCTTCGTATTCTGCATAGTTGCCTTCAAACCATTCGGCATGACTATCACCTTCAAACGCGAGTATATGCGTGGCGATACGATCGAGGAACCAGCGATCATGTGAAATCACAACAACACAGCCGGGAAACTCGAGGATGGCCTCTTCCAGTGCGCGTAGGGTTTCAATATCGATATCATTGGTGGGTTCATCGAGGAGTAGAACATTGCCGCCACTCTTGAGTAACTTCGCCAGATGGACACGATTGCGTTCACCACCGGATAAGTTGCCGACTCGTTTTTGTTGATCGCCACCACGGAAGTTGAAGCGACCGACATAGGCGCGTGAATTAATTTCAAAATCACTGACGGTCATAATGTCATGACCGTCAGAAATTTCTTCCCACACGGTCTTTTTGGCATCAAGCGCATCACGGCTTTGATCGACATAGGCCAGTTGTACAGTTTCACCAATACGCAGTTCGCCACTATCGGGTTGTTCCTGTCCCATCAGCATGCGGAACAGGGTGGTTTTACCGGCACCGTTTGGACCGATGATGCCAACAATGCCGCCGCGTGGCAGATTAAAGCTGAGGTCATCCACCAGTAGTTTGTCGCCAAAACCTTTCTTTATATGATTGGCTTCAACAACCAGTTCACCAAGGCGTGGACCGGGAGGAATAAACAGCTCATTGGTTTCGTTACGTTTCTGATGTTCTTTTGTTGCTAGTTCTTCAAAGCGTTGTAAACGGGCCTTGCTCTTGGCCTGACGACCTTTTGGATTTGAACGCACCCATTCCAATTCCTGTTTCATGGCCTTGACGCGAGAGGCCTCGCCTTTTTGCTCCATCTCCAGACGTTTTTCCTTTTGCTCCAGCCAGGAGGAATAATTGCCTTCCCAGGGGATGCCTTCGCCACGATCCAGTTCCAGAATCCAGCCGGCGACATTGTCGAGGAAATAACGATCATGGGTGACCGCCACCACGGTGCCAGAATAATCATGCAGAAAGCGTTCTAACCAGGCGACGGATTCGGCATCGAGGTGGTTGGTGGGCTCATCAAGCAGCAACATGTCGGGTTTGGATAACAATAATTTGCATAGAGCCACGCGACGGCGCTCACCACCAGACAGTTTAGTGACATCCGCATCCCATGGGGGCAGACGTAATGCATCCGCTGCAATCTCCAGGGTACGTTCCAGATTATGGCCATCGGTGGCCTGGATAATGTTCTCCAGCTCAGCCTGTTCTTTGGCGAGGGCATCGAAATCGGCATCGGGCTCGGCATAGGCGGCATAGACCTCATCTAAGCGGGTCAGGGCACGTTTAACTTCTCCCAGCCCCTCTTCGACGTTACCACGCACGTCCTTATCCGGGTCCAGTTGGGGCTCCTGAGGCAGATAACCGACGTTAATACCGGGCTGTGGCCGGGCCTCGCCATCAATCTCGGTATCGACTCCGGCCATGATCCGTAGCAGGCTGGATTTACCCGCACCGTTCAGGCCTAAAACACCAATTTTTGCGCCCGGGAAAAAGGATAAAGAGATATCTTTGAGGATATATCGTTTCGGTGGCACGACCTTGCTCACCTGATTCATTGTGTAAATATATTGCGCCATATTGTTATTTTGTCTTGTTGGAAAACCGTGGCCAGATTGTACTTGGGATAGGCCTTCAGAAACAAATTAGCCTGAAAAAATACAGAGATTGGATTTGAAGACGATATATATATGAGGGATCTAGACTGCTGAAGGATTAAAACATTATAAACAGTAGGTGATAAGCTGTCTCAAGATATTGAGTGTGTAAGTGATGAGTAAACGATTCCAACCCAGTATTTTACGCCGACTTTTTCTCTCCTTCATGGGGTTTGGTCTGGCTATGGGGATTATTTTCCCCTTCTATGCCCAGTTTTTTGTCGAGTGGAAACCAGGGATGTATCTCTGGTTTGCTATAGGCTGCCTGGTGGCTGGAGGATCAATCGGTCTGGCAAATTATACTCTGGTCAAAGTAATTCTAATTTCGAAGCTAAAACAGATGTCCTTACTTACTGCGGCGGTGGGTAACAAGGATCTATCGCAAAGTTGCGAGATCGTAAGTCACGATGTGTTTGGCGAAATCTCAAACGATTTTAATCGTATGCTCGCTAATCTGAGAGAAATTGTTACCGAGCTGGATAATCATGCCGATGAGTTGAGCGTTTCCTTTATGGGGCTGAATGCCATTTCACATGGCTCAGATGAAGGGGTGCAAAAACAACGTGAACAGCTTGAACAGATTGCCTCTGCAATGAATCAGATGGTGGCTTCAGCCAGTGAAGTTTTAAAGTATGCCAGTGAGGCTCTGTCGGCAAGTGAATCGGCGGATGAACAGGGTAATGAAGCCAAGGTGGTCACGGTTGAATCCATGGGCTCTGTTGATAGCCTGGCAACTAAGGTGAAAGACATCACCGAGGTTATACGCGAACTGAAAGGTGAGACAGATAATATTAGTCAGATGCTGACAGTTATTAATGATATTGCTGAGCAGACGAACCTGCTGGCGCTTAATGCCGCGATTGAAGCAGCGCGTGCCGGTGAACAGGGCCGAGGTTTTGCCGTTGTCGCCGATGAAGTACGTAACCTGGCAACACGGACACAGGAATCCACTAAGGAAGTGGCGGAAATCATAACAAGGCTACAGGAAGGTTCTGAGCGAGCGGTAACGGCGATGGAAGAAGGCCATAACCAGGCTGGCGAAGGTGTTGAATTTACTGAACGTACGGCAGAAGCCCTTGCCGAAATTTCTGGCGCTCTCAGTGTGATTGTCACCATGAACACCCAAATTGCCAATGCAGCAAAAGAGCAAAGTACAGTCGCTGAATCAATCAATGCGAATATCCACTCAGTGAATCTATCAGCTGAAAATACTTCACAAAGCACGCGAGAAGTTAGTAAGGCCTGTGACCGTGTTTCCAAGTTATCAATCCGCCTGAAGGGAATTGTGGGCGATTTCAAAACCTGATTTTTGACGTTACCAAAATTTGCAAAATTATCGGGATCTCTGCTCTAAGCTTACCAACATAAGCTTGAATTCTTATAAAAAGCACCTATATTAGAGTTTTCTAATATTCTAGTATCTTCATCATTGGAGTGAGATATGTGCTGTGCGCGTCAACTTTTGTCTAAATGGTTCATTTTTGGCCTATTTGTTGTTTTTAACCAGCCACTTCTTGCTGAGCAATTACAGACTGTTCGAGTAAATTCGGTAGCCGTAGCTGATGAGCGGTCAATTGATGGCCTGATCGAAGCGGTACACCAGGCCACTATTTCGGCCCAGACTTCAGGCCGCATTATCAGGATTCATGTCGATGTGGATGACTATGTGGCTAAGGGCGATCTGCTGCTTGAGTTTAGTGGTAAGGGACAAAGGGCTGCTTACAATGCGGCTAAGGCCAACCTCAAACAGGCCGAGGCTGAGCACAAACGAATCAAAAATATCTACGCGCAGAAGCTGGTAGCCAAAGCCGTACTGGATCGGGCCGAGTCGGCTTATAAGTCAGCCAGGGCACGATTTGAGCAGGCTGAGGAAGCCCTGGAATATACCCGGGTTCGCGCACCTTATAGCGGTATCGTGGTCAAGCGCTATGTCGAGCTGGGTGAGAACGCCAATGTCGGCCAACGTTTAATGAGTGGGCTGTCGCTGGAATCCCTGCGGGCAAAGGTGCAGATTCCGCAGGACATGATCCATGGCGTGCGTAAATTTAAAAAAGCATTTCTCGTAACTCGTGATGGACAGCGAGTTGAGTCTGAATCAATACGCATTAGCCCTTATGCCGACCCAGAAAGTCATAGCTTTGCCGCGCAGGTGAATCTGCCCAAAGGGGACTACGGTGTCTATCCCGGCATGTATGCCAAAGTGATTTTTGTCATGGGTGAACAGCAGTCCCTGAAGATCCCCGTTGTCAGTGTCGTGCACCGCAGTGAAGTCACCGCCGTCTATGTTGTGAACGATAAGCAGCAGATAAGTTTTCGCCAGATACGTCCTGGCAAGCGGGATGGTCAGGGGCAGATAGAAGTTCTGGCTGGGCTGGAGCCGGGTGAAATGGTTACCACCGAACCGCTTCATGCGGGTATGTTACTGAAAGAACAACAGGGTAATCAGTAATGAGTGCGCCACTGGGCATATCCGGGCGTATTGCTCGTGCCTTTCTGACCTCGGAGATCACGCCGCTGCTGGCGCTGGTTGGTTTTCTGCTGGGCCTGTTCGCAGTGATGATTACCCCACGTGAAGAAGAACCGCAGATCAATGTCACCTTCGCCAATGTTTTTATTGCCTTCCCCGGTGCTTCAGCCAAAGAGGTTGAAGAGCTGGTAAGCACACCGGCCGAACAAATCCTGTCCGAGCTGGAAGGACTGAAACATGTTTACTCTGTATCACGACCCGGTATGTCGATACTCACTGTGCAGTTCAAGGTGGGTGAGGATCGTACTCAGGCCATTGTGCGTTTATATAATGCAATATATTCCAAGGGTGACTGGTTACCGCCGGGGCTGGGCGTATTAAAACCCATCATCAAACCGAAAGGGATTGATGATGTACCCATTGTTGGACTGACCCTGTGGACAGAAGATAAACACAAAGGGGCCTATGAGTTACAACAGGTCGCCCATGCGATTGAGGTGGAGCTAAAACGCGTTAAAGGCACACGTGATATTTACACCCTGGGTGGCCCAGAGCAGGTTGTACATGTCCTGCTTGATGCCGATGCGATGCGCAGTTATAAGTTGTCACTACAGGATTTACGTTTTGCCTTGCAGCAAAGCAATGCGACCCAACCATCCGGTAATTTTGTTTCCAATAATAAAGAGATCGAAGTACAGGCGGGACAGTTTCTGGCGTCGCCAGAAGAGGTCGGTGATCTGATTGTCGCCGTGCATAAAGGTCAGCCCGTTTATTTACGTGATGTAGCTAAAATACATCGAGGTCCTGATCAGCCTGAAGCGTATTCCTGGTTTGGTACAGGGCCTGCGGCAGAACAGAAAAATCTTTCAATCAAAGGTGAGTTTCCTTCGGTCACTATCGCGATTGCCAAACAGCCGGGTAGTAATGCAGTCGATATCGCCAGTCAGATCATAGAGCGTGTTGAGCAGTTAAAAGGTATCGTTATCCCTGAAGGGATCAATGTCACCATTACACGCAATTATGGTGAAACTGCAGATGCTAAGGCGAAACAACTCATCGGCAAACTGATCTTTGCCACAAGCTTCGTGGTCTTGCTGGTTATGTTTGCTCTGGGAAGAAGAGAGGCCTTTATCGTTGGTGTCGCTGTTGTCATCACACTGGCTATGACGTTGTTTGCCTCCTGGGCCTGGGGTTTTACCTTAAATCGTGTTTCTCTGTTTGCCTTGATCTTTTCTATCGGCATTCTGGTCGATGATGCCATCGTGGTGGTCGAGAACATTCATCGTCATATGCAAATGGGTAACAAGACTTTACTCGAATCTATCCCCATCGCGGTGGATGAAGTGGGTGGGCCAACCATTCTGGCCACCTTTACGGTTATTGCAGCGCTATTACCTATGGCCTTTGTCAGCGGTTTGATGGGGCCTTATATGAGCCCGATTCCGATCAATGCCAGTATCGGTATGCTGATCTCTCTGGCCGTAGCATTTATTGTCACGCCGTGGCTGGCAAATAAAGTGCTGGATCAACATCATACTGAAGATACTGCTAAACCCTTGCCTGCCTGGTTAGTGAACCCTTACCAGCAGAAACTTCGTCCTTTGTTGGGAGGCTTTGCCGAGCGGGTCGAATCCATGCTGGCGAGCAGCAA
Source organism: Gammaproteobacteria bacterium (assembly GCA_029882235.1). Taxonomy (GTDB): domain Bacteria; phylum Pseudomonadota; class Gammaproteobacteria; order UBA6429; family Thiohalophilaceae; genus JAOULB01. The sequence goes on from JAOULB010000022.1 coordinate 7,927, forward strand.
ACAGGCCTTATCCGGTGAAGAAGGTTTGTTACCATTATTTACCAAAGTGGTGGGTCCTTTCCTTGCTGGCGAAGAGGGCAGAAAGCGCCGTAAAAAATTAATGCTGGCGGTACTTGGGCTAATTGTATTTTCTGTTGGTCTGGCCGTGGTCAAACTGGTGGTATTAAAAATGCTGCCCTTTGATAACAAGTCAGAGTTCCAGGTAATCCTTGATATGCCCGAAGGCTCGTCACTGGAACAGACCACGCGTGTGCTGGGTGAACTGGGACGTTATCTATCGACAGTACCCGAAGTGACGGACTATCAGGTTTACTCTGGCGGTGCCGCACCGATCAATTTTAATGGTCTGGTGCGTCAGTATTACCTGCGACAGGGATCTAATGTCGGCGATATTCAGGTTAATCTTTTGGATAAGAGTCAGCGTGATCGTAAGAGTCATGAGATCGCACTGAGTGTGCGTGAACCTTTGCAACAGATCGGTAAACGCTTTAACGCAAATGTGAAAGTTGTGGAAGTCCCGCCGGGTCCACCCGTCATGTCCCCCCTTGTTGCCGAAGTGTATGGCCCGAATTATGCCGGGCAGCTTGAGGTGGCAAAAAAGATTCGTAGTGTATTTGAATCGACAGATGACATTGTGGACGTGGATGACAGCCTGGATGTGGCTGCTGAGAAAATTATCCTGCGTGTTGATCAACAAAAAGCAGCCCTGCTCGGCGTGTCGCCACAGGCGGTAGTGAGTGCCGTCTCGACAGTTTTAAGTGGTGAAGATGTGAGTTATCTGCACCCGGGAAATTTGAAATATCCCATGCCAATTCGACTAGAGTATCCTGTTGCCGATAAAGCAAGGTTAACCGATGTCCTGAAACTACAATTACGTAATCAAAAAGGGCAGTTGGTACCATTGGGCGATATCGTCAAACAGATTGATACGCGCCGAGAGCAGGCGATATATCATAAAGATATGTTGCCAGTCGTCTTTGTGACGGGTGACATGGCGGGCGATCTCGACAGTCCGCTGTATGGCATGTTCGATATTTTGGGTTCGCTGGGTGATACCACGGTTGCCTATGGTCGCTCTGTTAATCAGTTCCTGATATCACAACCCGACAACCCTTATGAATATGGTCTCAAGTGGGATGGTGAGTGGCAGGTGACTTATGAAACTTTCCGCGACATGGGTATTGCATACGGTGTTGGTCTGATCATGATCTATCTGTTAGTGGTGGCTCAGTTCCGCTCCTATCTGATTCCTCTGGTGATCATGGCACCTATCCCTTTGACGATTATCGGTGTCATGCCGGGTCATGCGCTGTTCGGTGCTCAGTTTACTGCCACATCGATGATCGGCATGATTGCTCTGGCCGGAATTATCGTTCGTAACTCGATTCTGCTGGTGGACTTTATTAATCAGCAACTGGCTGAAGGAATGAGTTTTGAAGATGCGGTGATTCGTTCCGGTGCTGTGCGCGCCAAGCCGATCATTTTAACCGGTCTTGCCGCCATGCTGGGCGCCCTGTTTATTCTGGATGATCCCATCTTTAACGGTCTGGCGCTGGCCCTTATATTCGGTATTCTGGTCTCCACGATGCTGACTCTGGTGGTGATCCCGGTGCTGTATTATGCCGTGATGAAGAACCGTATTGCTTTGCCGGGCTAATATACTGGTGTTTCCATGGGTCCTCACGTACAATCGCGCCTCCGAAGTTCAGGATCGAGCTGCCATTTTTTGTAGCAAATTTCTGCGATCTATTCCCGTTTGTATCAATAGTTGGTAATATCTATCCCCTAGTTTCGTAAATGCACGCATAGAAACAAATTATCATTACGCACAGACATAAATAATATGGCCGATCGTCGATTACAGGTATTTCACACCGTTGCTCGTTTGCTGAGTTTTACCAAGGCAGCTGAGGAACTTCATATGACTCAACCCGCGGTCACCTTCCAGGTGCGTCAGCTGGAAGAGCAGTTCAATACGCGTTTATTTGATCGAACACATAATCGCATTAGCCTTACGGATGCCGGCGATCGAGTCTATAAATGTGCCGAACGCATTTTTGAGCTTTATACCGAGATGGATAATTCGGTACGAGAACTCACCGGCGATATTAGTGGTGTTCTAATCCTTGGTGCGAGTACGACCATTGCAGAATATATGTTGCCTGCGCTGTTGGGCGATTTTAAGGTCAAGCACCCCGAGGTGACGATTAGACTCAAAGTGGCGAATACCGATGGTATTGTCTCCATGGTTGAAAACAACACGATTGATTTAGGTGTGGTCGAAGCACCCGTCAATAACAAAAATCTGGTGGTGGAAAAATGCCGCATGGATCAGCTGGTTGTAATTGTGCCGCCAGGCCATGTGCTTGCCAATGAGTCATCTGTCTCGCTTGAACACTTAATTCAGCATCCATTTATCTGTCGTGAAGAAGGTTCAGGTACGCGCGAAGTCATGATTGAACACATGAATGATGAAGGACTGAATACCAACGACCTGAATGTCGCCATGGAGCTCGGAAGCCTTGAAGCGATCAAGGGCGCTGTTGAGGCAGGGATGGGGGTTTCAATTCTCTCCAAAGCCACTATTGCGAAAGAACTTAAGCTGGGGTCTCTGGTGGCTATTCAACTTGATCCACCCATCAATCGTCCATTTTCCTTTGTCCATCAGAAACAGAAATTCCGGGTTCGCGCGATGGAAGAGTTACTGAGTTTTGCTCGTCAGTATTGCGAAGACCATAAAAATGATGATGCCCTTCGCTAGGGGATACACGTAGGCTTCTGCTCTTGAATAAAAAGGAAAAGCAGTTGCTTCAGCATTTTCGATCTCTTTCGCAGGAATCAGCAGAAACCCTTCTCAGTTTTGCTGATTTTTTGTCATCGCGAGAACAGCAAGAGCCTGTCAATAATCTTGAAATCAAACAGATTGAACGCCCGCAGGAAGAAACGGTCATAAACGCAATCAGGCGGTTGAGTGAGACATTTCCAATGCTGGAAAAAGATAGATTATTTCATGAAACCTCAGGCCTAATGAATCAGCATATGTTACAGGGACGAGCAGCAAAAGATGTGATCGATGAACTTGAACAGCTATTTCGTCAGCACTATGATAACTTAAATAACAATATGGATTGATTATGCTGCAAGCGCTCTCAAACTGGTATAACCGCTATTTTTCTGATCCACATGCCGTGCTATTAGCATTGTTGTTGATTTTTGGTTTTACCATAGTTCTAACCATGGGAAATATGCTGGCACCTGCATTGGCGGCCATTGTGATTGCCTATCTGCTTGAAGATATTGTTCAATACATCAAGAATCGTTTTCAGCTTCGTCGGATTATTCCGGTCATCATTGTCTTCAATCTGTTTCTGGCTTTTTTCCTGTTTATCATTTTCGGCATGGTGCCATTAATTATTAAACAGTTGAAAGAGTTGGTTCGAGAACTGCCTAATTATATTGCGCAGGGTAAAGAGTCGCTGCTGCAGTTACCGCAAAAATATGACTTTATTTCACTCCAGCAGGTTGAACAGTACACCCAATCAATTGATAAGGAAATTGCAACTATGGGACAGCAGTTACTTTCTGCGTCTCTGTCCTCTATTCCGAATGCGATCACAGTAATTATTTATTTGATTCTGGTGCCACTGCTAGTGTTTTTCTTCCTTAAAGATAAATGGGTGATCCTCAGCTGGTTCTCACATTTTCTGCCGCCTGAGCGCCGCATGGCTTCACAGGTTTGGGAAGAAATGGATCAGCAGCTAGGCAATTATGTGCGGGGTAAGTTCTGGGAAATCGTAATCGTTGCTGCAGTGTGCGTAATTGTGTTTGGCCTGATGGGTTTGAAGTATGCCATTTTGCTTTCAGTTCTTGTTGGTCTGTCAGTACTGGTTCCGTATATAGGTGCTGCAGTCGTGACGTTTCCTGTCATTTTTATCGCTTATGTTCAGTGGGGATGGAATACTGAATTTTTCTATTTAACAGTGGCGTTTGCGATTATTCAGATTCTGGACGGTAATGTGCTGGTGCCATTATTATTTTCTGAAGTTGTTAATCTTCATCCCGTTGCGATTATTGTCAGTATTCTGGTGTTTGGAGGGTTGTGGGGCTTCTGGGGCGTCTTTTTTGCGATTCCACTGGCAACGCTTGTCAGTGCGACATTACGCGCATTTTCGCATTTACCTGAAGAAGTAAAAGCGGCTCAGGAACAAAGTCAGTAATTATAAAATCCGCAACTATAAAATTTCGGAAGCGTAATCGGCCAGACGTGAACGTTCACCGCGGGTTAA
>JAOULB010000236.1 GCA_029882235.1 Gammaproteobacteria bacterium
GACCGCTATGTGGCCAGTTCTTAAATCGCTCCACTACATAAGTTAAGCCCGATGTGGTTTCAGTAAGATAGGGCGTATCGATCTGGGCGATGTTACCCAGGCAAACAACTTTTGTTCCCGGACCGGCGCGAGTAATTAAAGTTTTAAGCTGCTTTGGCGTCATATTCTGTGCTTCATCAATAATGATGTAACGGTTTAAGAATGTTCGTCCACGCATAAAGTTGATCGAGCGTATTTTAATTCTTTTACTGAGTAGATCATTGGTTGCGGCGCGAGCCCAGTCACCGTTTTGTTCGGTAGGCGTGAGTACTTCGAGATTATCCATCAGGGCGCCCATCCAGGGGGTCATTTTTTCTTCTTCAGAGCCTGGAAGAAAACCAATATCATCACCAACGGGAACCGTAACGCGGGTCATAATTATTTCGCGGTAGCGTTCTTTTTCAAGGGTTTGCTCCAGCCCCGCTGCAAGTGTCAGCAGAGTTTTACCTGTGCCGGCCATGCCGAGCAAGCTAACAAAATCAACTTCAGGATCCATTAACAGGTTGAGCGCATAATTCTGTTCTCGATTGCGTGCAGAAATACCCCAGATTTTATTACTGGGCGAGCCATAGTCGCGCGCTGTTTCGATAACCGCCTCATCATTATTTTCGATGCTGCGGACAATGGCTTCAAAACCATCTTCATCTTTACTATGAATAAACTCGTTGCAATACCAACTGGCGACATCTGGGCCTTTAACGCGATAAAATGTGCGCCCTTCTTCCTTCCAGGATTCCATCTGTTTGCCATGGTCATCCCAGAAGGCATGATCAAGCACCTGATAACCTTTAAACAGGATATCTGAATCTTCAAGCACCTGGTCGTTATGATAATCCTCAGTATGAATGCCTAGAGCAGCGGCCTTGATGCGCAGGTTTATGTCTTTAGAAACCAGAGTGACAACCGTATCCGGATGACTTTTGGCCAGTGCCAAAGCGGTACCCAGAATATTATTATCCGGGTGGGTGCCGGGCAGGAATTCAGGTAGTGCATGGGTCAGACTTTCTGTCTGGAAAAATAAATGTCCCGTTGCATTTTCATTTTGATAATGATTTAGATCAAGATTGATGCCCCGTTTGATATCTTCAGTAGCGACAGATTTAACCAGTTCATCAAGAAAGCGACTGGCCTGTCTGGCATTACGGGCAACTTCATTTCGGCCGATTTTATTATTATCAAGTTCTTCCAGCACCATCATGGGCAGAAAAATGTCGTGTTCCTTGAAACGAAACAGGGAGGAGGGGTCATGTATTAATACATTCGTGTCAAGAACAAACAGGCGTTTGTCCGAAGCTTTTATTGTCTTCATTCTTGATAGTATAGTCTTATTTTTTATTATGTGCCTTTACGGCATTCAGAACTTCTTCGACATGGCCATCGACCTTAAGCTTGCGCCATTCCTGTACCAGCTTACCATTGGTATCAATCAGAAACGTGCTACGTTCAATTCCGCGGACCTTCTTGCCATACATATTTTTCATTTTAATGACATCAAAGAGTTTGCATAGCGCTTCGTCGCTGTCGGACAGGAGATCAAATTTAAATCCCTGTTTGGCTCTAAAGTTCTCGTGTGATTTGATACTGTCCCTGGATACCCCAAGAATGACCGTATTCTGGCGTTTAAATTTAGCCTGATTGTCGCGAAAGTCCTGACCTTCAAGGGTGCAGCCGGGAGTACTATCCTTCGGATAGAAATAGATCACCAGATTCTGGCCTTTAAACTGGCTTAGGGAAAGTGTTTGATCCCCAGTGGCGGCAATTTTGAAGTTGGGTACTTTCTTCCCAATGGTGAGACTGCTCATTATTTCGTCCTGTTGAATTTTAAACCTTGCAGGGTTCCATGACGGCATCGAGATTCAGGTCTTCACAGAAGTCCATAAAGTCGTCCCGCAGGGTGGCAATATGGGTATCCGCAGTAATTTCCAGAATCATATTCAATGTGAAAATCGGTGTGCCTGTATGCGGAGCGGGCTGGCAGCCGCTGACCATGTCACAGATATTGATCTTGCGCGAAGAGAAAAAGTCGGCCAGCTTATGCACAATACCCGGATGATCAATTGAGACGACTTCAATACTGTATGGAATTTTTCCTTTGGATTCCTTTCTTTCTTCAGTGCGTTGAGTGTTAATGATCAACGAGGTTTTATCCTGAAGATTTTTTAAAGTCGTTTCCAGTTTTGCCAGCTTATCCCAGTTACCTGATACAAGCAGCAGAATCGCAAACTCTCCACCGAGGACGCTCATACGACTATCTTCAATATTACAGGAGAGTTCATTAATGGTTTTGCTAATTTCTGCAACCAGCCCAGGGCGATCATGACCCAGGGCGGTGATGACGAGTGAATTGCTCATGCTTACCTAATTTGTGTTAATGCTGGTTTGGCCTTATGAAAAACGGATTTTCATGCGTGTACAGGACTTAACTATACTGAATAGGTAAATACCGAGGCAACAGCTAGAGCCCTGAAATCGTATATTCTGCTTTATCTGGCAAGGGATAAGTCTTGTCAGTTGTGCGTCCCGCCAGTACCATGTCGGTTTTATTCTAAGGTGGATTTACATGATTCAGGGTAGTCAGGTGGCATTGGTCACGCCAATGCTGGCCGATGGGTCGGTTGACGAGCGAAGTTTGGCCGAACTCATTGAATTTCATATAAAAAATAATACTGATGCAATCGTTGCTGTAGGCACGACTGGCGAGTCTGCAACCCTGAATGAAACCGAACACTGCCATGTGGTGAAACGTGTTGTCGAACTGGTGGCCGGACGAATCCCGGTGATTGCTGGTACGGGCTCAAATTCAACAACTGAGGCTATAAGCCTGACTCGATGTGCCAAACAGGCGGGTGCGGATGCCTGTCTGCTGGTGACCCCTTATTACAATAAACCAACTCAGGAAGGGCTGTATCTGCATTACAAGGCCGTGGCTGAGGCCGTTGATATCCCCTTGATTCTTTATAATGTGCCTGGTCGCACGGCTGTTGATATGTTGCCGGAAACCGTTGAGCGCCTGGCGAAGATAAAAAATATTGTCGGTATTAAAGAAGCAACCGGTGATATCGATCGCGCCCGTGACATATTAAAACGTTGTGGTAATGATTTTGCCCTTTATAGTGGCGACGATGCGACGGGGATGGAATTTATGCTTGCAGGTGGTCATGGCGTGATTTCTGTAACTTCCAACGTCGCACCGGCATTGATGCATCAAATGTGTGAACTGGCAATCAAGGGCGATAAAGCCGCCGCTGAGCCAGTGAATAATAAGCTAATGGCATTGCATACAGATCTGTTTGTTGAAGCGAATCCCATACCGGTAAAATGGGCCTTGCAGGAAATGAATCTGATCAAAGATGGAATACGTCTTCCTCTTACAGTTTTGTCAGAGCAGCACCATGAAACTATTCGTCAGGCCTTACGTCAGGCAGGCGCTATTAATTAACACTCGTGAGTACTATGAAAAAATATTCTGCTTTATTTGTCCTTGTGACCTTATTATTAAACTCAGCCTGTTCATCGACGCCAGAAGCCGACAATGAATATACCTTGAGTAAAAGTACCGCGCCCTTAGAAGTCCCGCCTGATCTGGTTTTACCGGGTGGGAATGATGAGTTTGTTATTCCGGGTATTGCTTCTCAACAAATGACATACTCAGGTTATAGCGGTCAGGGTACGAACAAACGCATTCTGCCTGAACCGGCGAAAAATACTCGATTGGTGAGAGAGGGAAATAGCGCCTGGCTTGAACTCAATTCTTCTCCGGCAAAACTCTGGCCAGAATTAAAACGATTTCTGCAACAATTAGGTTTTCAGCTTAAAAGGGAAGATCGCGAAATCGGACTGCTTGAGACCAACTGGGTTGAACGCAAAGATGATACAGCTGGCTGGTTATCTGATGTCATTGGCGTGATGGATAAGTTCAGAGTACGCATTGAACGTAGTGATAAAAAAGGTGTTGTCATGGTGTTTATTCGACACCGTGGAATGCGTGGGATGCAAAAAGACCTGGCTGAAGAAGAACGTATTGTCTGGCAGCCACGCGCATCCGATTCTGAGCTGGAAGTAGAACTCTTACAACAGTTTCTTGTTTACCGCGGTTTAAACGAAGAACAAATTAATAAACTGGCAGAGAAGAAAGTACGGAAGGAAAACTCACGTATCGTTTCTGGTCAGGAAGGTAAGGTTTTGCTTGAAGTTGATGAAAATTTTGCTCGAACCTGGCGACGCGTTGGGCTGGCGCTGGATCGTATGGGCTTAGTCGTTGAAGAT
>JAOULB010000239.1 GCA_029882235.1 Gammaproteobacteria bacterium
GATTGGTATCGTACTCTACATCAGTTCAATGTGGGTGGCTGGTATTGGACAAGGGCTGATGCTGCGTGCCTTTGATGAATACGGCAATCTCGCTTACACCTTTATTGAATCCGTTAGCTTCCTGCACGCACCTTATGTTGTGCGCACCATTGGTGGTGTGTTCTTCCTCGCAGGCATGATCATCATGGCCTACAACGTCTTTATGACCATTCGTAAGGGCAAGGTTGAAGCCGCTGCACTTGAAGCAAAACTGGCCGCCAAGCTGGCCAAAGCATAAGTTTCGGAGTAATAGCAAATGAAACATGAAACTATTGAAACCAATGCCGGTTGGCTTATCGCATTAACGCTGGTGGTTATCAGTATTGGTGGTCTGGTAGAAATCGTTCCGCTTTATTTTATCGATAGCACGATTGAAACGGTAAAAGTGGGCGGCAAAGATTCTGTTCGACCTTATACACCATTGGAATTACGTGGCCGTGATATTTATCAACGTGAAGGTTGTTACACCTGTCACTCACAGATGATTCGTCCATTCCGTGATGAGGCATTGCGTTATGGGCATTATTCACTGGCGGCAGAGTCACAGTTTGATCATCCCTTCCAGTGGGGTTCAAAACGAACGGGTCCTGATCTGGCGCGTGTTGGCAAAAAATACTCGAACCAGTGGCATACGCAACATTTGCTTGCACCACGTTCAGTGGTGCCTGATTCCATCATGCCTAACTATCCCTGGTTGATGAAAAACGAACTCAAGTTTAAAGATATCGTCGGACGTCTTAAGGCATTGAAAATGGTAGGCGTGCCTTATGCCGAAACAGAAGCTGAATATAAAGCAAACGTAAAACGTTATGGCAAAGAGATTGCTGAATTGTTAGATATCAACATGGCTGAAGAAAACCTGCTCAAGCAGGCGCAGCAGGGTAATTATGATGGTAATAAAGATGATATTACCGAAATGGATGCGCTGGTCGCCTATCTGCAAGTGCTGGGCACCATGGTTGACTTCAGTAAGTTTGAAGACGGCCACTTTGCCGAATTTAGATAATCCAGGTTCAGATAATATGAGCTTAGATAAACAGATATGAGGCTTTAAATGTTTGACTGGCTGCGCTGGTTTACGCAAATGGAAAATACCAAGCCATTTGCTCTGGTGATGTTCTTTGTCACTTTCGTAGGCATCATCTGGTATGTCTATAGCAATAAGAAGCGCAGTGAACGATTCGAGTCATACAAAAATATTCCGTTAAATGATGATGAGGACGAGCAAGCCACTCATCCAGAGGAAAAGTAAATGAGTAGTGAAAAGAAAAAACAAACTGTACAAACCACCGGCCATGCCTGGGATGGTGATATACAGGAATTTAATAATCCATTGCCAAACTGGTGGTTATGGGGTTTCTATGCGACTGTCGTTTTCGCTGTGATTTATTGGATATTGTTTCCAACCTTTCCGATTGGTAACACCTATACCAAAGGCATAATGAATGACATTACATACACCACTGCCGATGGAAAAGAAAAGACATCGCACTGGACCACACGTGCCCTGTTAATGAAAGAGATGCAGGAAGCGCGTGAAAAACAAAAACCGTTTATCGATAAGATTAACAAGTCTTCGTATAAACAGATTGCCACCAGTAAAGAACAGAGCGCCTTTGCCTACTCAGCCGCGAAGGTTTTGTTTGCCGATAACTGTGCCGGCTGTCATCAGACTGGTGGTGCGGGTGTGATGGGTATGTATCCGAATCTTGCCGATGATGCCTGGCTCTGGGGTGGTTCTTATGAGCAAATTGAAGCCAGCATTAGTAAAGGTCGCAAAGGTTCAATGCCTGGTTTTAAGACACGCTTGTCGAATGCCGAACTGAATCAGGTATCAGAATATGTGCTGAAGCTTTCAGGTCATAAAGTGAATGCAGCGCAAGCAATAAAAGGTAAAGCAATTTTTGAAGGTACAGGAGGCTGTGCCGCCTGTCATACCAGTGCAGGAACCGGTCAGTTTGCGATGGGATCAGCTAATCTCACTGACAAGATATGGACTGTAGCAAATGTTCCCGCTGCGGCTGCAATTTCTGACAAACGTGCCGCTATCAGGAAAGTGATTGCATCAGGTATCAATCGTGACATGCCCGCATGGAATGGACGTTTAACAGATGCTGATATTAAGATGTTGTCTTTTTACGTACATCAATTGAGTGGTGGTAAGTAAATATTAAGCCACGTCCATAGCTTGACCGGCTTGTAAGTGAGGACCAAAAATGACAGGGATCAATGTTTACAGGGTATATCTTGATTAAGGTATACCCTTTTGTCATTTTTAAAACAGTGTAATTATTATGGCAGAAGAATTATTCCAGAAACGCATTCCTGTCATACCACGTTCAGTCAGTGGTCGTTTTCGCACGCTTAAAACTTCGATTCTGATTCTGGCCTATGGTGTTTATTATCTTTTGCCCTGGCTGCGTTGGGAACGCCAGAGTGGCCCTGAACAGGCCGTCCTGTTTGATATTGTTGCGCGTAAATTTTATTTATTTGATCTAGTCGTTTATGCGCAGGATATTTTCTGGTTGGCTGGGCTGCTAGTTATCGCGGCCTTTGTTTTATTTTTTGTGACCAGTATTGCCGGTCGCGTCTTTTGTGGTTACTTCTGTTTTCAAACATTATGGACTGATGTGTTTGTGTTTATTGAACGACTGGTGCAGGGCGAGCGTAATGCGCGTATCAAGTTAATCAATGCACCGCCTTCGTTTGAGAAAACATTCAAGCTTGCTTTAACTCGCTTGCTCTGGTTTGTGGTGGCATTAATCACCGGTTTGTCATTTACTTTGTACTGGGGCGATGCTCCTGAGTTGCTCATGCAGATGTTACAGGGTGATGCTCCGTTTCCTGCCTATGCAACAACATTGTTTTTAACAGTGACAACTTTTGTTATGGCAGGAATGGCTCGCGAACAGGTGTGTACTTATATGTGTCCGTACTCGCGTTTCCAGGGTGTGATGTATGATCAGGATACCTTGATTGTTGCCTATGATGAAGAACGTGGTGAAGGTAAGAATGGTCGCTGGAAACCGATTAAAGGTTTATTAAAACGCGAAGATCGTCAGGCCAAGGGATATGGCGATTGCATTGACTGTGGTTACTGTGTACAGGCCTGTCCGGTGGGCATCGATATACGTAATGGTATGCAGTATCAATGTATCTCCTGTGCCTTATGTATTGATGCCTGTAATACCATCATGGATTCAATCAAATATCCGCGCGGCCTGATTCGTTACTCGTCGGATCAACAATTACATGGTCGACACTGGAGCTGGGTCAAGTGGAAAAATCTTGGCTATAGTCTGGCTATACTGTTGGTGACCGGTTTGTTGATCTGGAGTATTACAACACGTGTATTGAGTGAGTTCAGGGTACAGCAAATACGTCAACCCTTATATGTGACTTTATCGGATGGCACGATACAGAATCGCTATGAACTTAAGCTGACGAATAAACATGACACAACTCAACGCTATGGAATTGGTCTACGTGGTTTACCTGATGCAGTACTTGATGTTGGCCATTTTGAAGAAATCGAGTTAAAAGCAGGTGAAAGTGTACAGTTACAGGTGCGTGTTAAACTAATGCCTGATACCAGGCCAGAAAAGATTCGTCATTTTAATTTTGTTTTGTTAAACCAACGTGAAGATCCTAAGCTTGCAATCAGGCAAAAGGCCCAGTTCTATCTTCCATGACACCATTGAGGTGAAGCTTGAGTGCAATTCTAACTACATTACCCGGCGGCATTCTGTTTATTGCCATTGTCTTTTTAATCCTGAATAAACTGACACGTTGGGATGCAAAAGTGATCGCAGGCCTTATGGCCTTGTTGGTCATTGGTATTTATGTGCCCGTGGCGATCGTATTCTGGCCGGGTGCCGATGTGTTTGCTATTCATCTGGCTTTATATCTGGTGACCATTTATGTACTGGGTATTATCGGCATGCAGCGTGCCAGTCATTTGCAGTCAGAAAGCTCCAGACCATGGTTTCACTGGGGCCCTGCTGCCATTACTGGATTCTTTTTATTTATTGTTGCGGTCGATTCGATCCTGATTGTGGTGGCAAAGAAAGGGATTAACATGGATGTGGCCGGACAATTCTTACCTGAGCCAAAAAGTGGCGGCAAGGTCAGTTCATTTTTTCCCGGCACGGTTAATCGTGACTATCGTCAGAAAGAAGATCAGTTTAATGACTATGTCGCCATGCGTGATCAACAGCAACAGCGTAACTGGCAAGTGCGTAAGGG
>JAOULB010000240.1 GCA_029882235.1 Gammaproteobacteria bacterium
AACGATTATGGCATCAACGCAAAAGGTCGACGTGATGCCCCCGGTGTTTATGTGGACGAGAAGAAGATCGCGGCACTGGGACTACGTATTAAAAAAGGCTGTAGTTACCATGGCCTGTCATTCAATATCGATATGGATCTCGAACCTTTTAGTCGTATTAATCCCTGTGGCTATCCTGATCTTGCCGTCACCCAACTTGTTGATCTCGGAATTAATGAAAATAAGGAAACCATCGCGCAACAACTTATTAGCAAGTTGATGCAACAACTCGGCTACTCTGAAATCATTAATGCATCAGCAGAGAAAATAGTTTTTGATGGGCGATAATAATCCACCAGATAAACCCGGCATCAAAACGAACCCGCTCAAGGGTAAGTCCAAGACCGATCGAATTCCGATAAAAATCAAACCGCATACACCGATCCGTAAACCTCACTGGATCAAGGCTCGCGCACCCAACAGTCCCGAAGTTGCACAAATGAAACAAATCCTGCGCGATCACAATTTATATAGTGTTTGTGAAGAAGCCGCCTGTCCGAACCTGGGTGAATGCTTCGCGCACGGCACCGCCACGTTTATGATCATGGGCGATATCTGTACCCGACGCTGTCCCTTCTGTGATGTTGCCCATGGTCGACCAAAACCGCTGGATACAGAAGAACCTGCGCATCTTGCCGAAACCATCAAGGCATTAGCGCTGAAATATGTTGTCATCACTTCAGTCGATCGCGATGACCTGCGCGACGGAGGTGCCCATCATTTTGCCGACTGTATTGCGGCGACACGCTCCACCTGTCCTGAGACTCAAATCGAAATTCTGGTGCCTGATTTTCGTGGCCGAATGGAGGTCGCGCTTAATGCCCTGAGTGAAAACCTGCCTGATGTGTTTAATCACAATCTCGAAACCGTGCCTCGACTGTATAAACAGGCCCGCCCCGGGGCCGATTATCAGTGGTCACTCAACCTTATTCAAAAATTTAAACAGGCCCATCCTGACATCCCGACGAAATCGGGCCTGATGTTGGGTCTGGGAGAAGAAATCGCTGAGGTTGAACAGGTCATGACTGAACTGCATGAACACGGTTGCGATATGCTGACATTAGGCCAGTATCTGCAACCCAGCCAGCATCATTTACCCGTCATCCGCTATGTCGAACCAGATGAATTTGAAATGCTGGCTGACAGGGCACGCAGCATCGGTTTTACTAATGTCGCCAGCGGCCCTATGGTAAGATCCTCCTACCACGCCGATAAACAGGCCGCTGGTGATCAAATCCGCTAACAAAACAAGAACAGGATTATGGACTATTACCTGATACGGAGTATTGAAGCCTGCATTACCCCCCCGGGACTGATGATCATCATGATGTTCTTCGGTGTGCTATTCGCCCGTTATTATTATCAGTTTGGCCGCAGCATGGTTCTAGGTGGTTTTTTTCTGCTATTGGCAACCAGTCTGCCCGTGACCAACACGGGGCTCTATTTCCTGCTGGAAACAGATGCCCCTCTGCCTCGTTCCAGCTTTGATAAATCCGATGCCGAGGCCATTGTCATCCTCGGTGGCGGCCGTTACAGCGGTGAAGAATACGGCACAGAGACCACCTCAACCCAAACCCTGGAGCGCCTGCGTTACGGCAGTTTTCTACAGGAAAAAACCGGCCTGCCACTACTCGTCACGGGCGGTAATCCTAAAGGAGAGGCCAGCTCAGAGGCTGATCTGATGCAGCAAACCCTGATCAGCACATTTAAGAATCGTGCCGCCTGGTTAGAGGAAAAGAGCCGAAACACATGGGAAAATGCTCAATTTAGTGCCGAATTTCTTCTAAATGAAGGCAAAACACGGATATACCTGGTCACGCATGCCTACCACATGAACCGATCGAAAAAGGCCTTTCAGCAGGCTGGCTTCGACGTTATTCCAGCCCCGCTGGGTTTTCGCTCAAAAGAACCCGTTAGTCTGCTCAGCTTCCTGCCCAATGCTAGCGCCATGTACCACAGTAAAATTGCCCTGCATGAGCTGATTGGCCAAATATGGTATACATTGCGCTATTAACCCCTTGTATTTACGGTCATTTGTCCTGTTAATAGCCCTCAAGTTCGCCTGATTAACTTCCGATAATTCTCTTGATGCACCGTAATGACGCACGTCAGCGCGGGCAAAAGTCTGCTCCAGTCTAAACAGGGAATATATGAAAACAAATACCCGGCTACCCCGAATTCTGGTCGTAGATGATGAGATTAGTAACCTCGAAATTATCGAGGAATACCTTGATGATGAACATTGTCTGCTGCTGACCCAATCCTCCAGCCTGGAGGCATGGAAAATTCTGGAATCGGGTAATGAGAATTTCGATCTCATTCTGCTCGACTGGATGATGCCCGAACTTGATGGTCTGGCGTTATTAAAGCGGATCAAGCAACAACCGGCACTGAAAAATGTCCCGGTTATTATGCAAACGGCCCGTTCTGATGAAAAGGATCTGTTGCAGGGTATTGCAAACGGTGCATATTATTACCTGACGAAACCCTATGACCAGAAATCACTCTGTGTTGTTGTGCGGGAGGCGTTAGAAGAATCCAGGCAACTACAGCGACTCACTGACCAGCTACATAAAACAAAGAAACCTGAACACCTGAAACAATCCGCTCGATTTAAATTTCAGAGTCTTAGTGAAAGTCATGATCTGGCCATGCTGCTCGCTAATGCCTGTCCCGACCCCGATAAAGTGCTATCTGGGATTAACGAATTATTCACTAACGCCATCGAACACGGCAATCTTGGCATTGGATATCATGAGAAGGCGCGTTTAAAACATGATAATACGTGGCATGAAGAAATAGAAAAGCGAATTACCTTACCGGAATACAGCTCAAAATTTGTCGATGTAGACTTCGAACATAATGGTAATCATATCAGCATGACAATTAGCGATCAGGGCAAAGGCTTTGACTGGAATAACTATCTGGATTTTGACCCGGCACGTTTATTTGACTGTAACGGACGTGGAATCGCGATGGCCAAAATGCTCAGCTTTGATTCTATAGAGTATATTGGTAATGGAAACACCGTCATTGCCAGAATAGACTTGCCAAACTCTACTAAAAAAAATGACGAATAGCGAAGGGCATATCCCGATGCCTATTTTAAATGACGGAGAAGCTTCATTAAATCGATTACTTGTACTCGTCAGCCTTACTACTGGTGCAATTCTATTTGTTGTCGTGTTCTGGATTCTTCGTACTATTGAAGATGGAATTAAAGAGGATATTTCAAACCAACTAACAACCATTCAAAATGGTGTGCATGCAAGCATGCATTTATGGCGCGATGCCAATATCGAATCTGCAAAACATGTTGCGGAAAATAAAAAAATCCGTCAACTAATAAATAAATTACTCAAGCATGAAACATCTGCATCCACATTGAGCAAAAGCAAGACATTAAAACAGCTTCGTCGTGAGTTAAAACCCTTTATTGAACAGCATAACTACAATGGTTTTTTTGTTATCAACCCCGACAATATCAATATCGGCTCAATGCGGAATTCCAACCTGGGAAAAAACAATCTCCTCCATAAGGATCAACCACTTTTATTAAAAAATATATTCTCTGGCGAGTCAGACTTAAGTGGTCCGGTCATTTCCGACGTAGCACTTAAAAGCCCTCAGGGCGTGATGTGTGAACAACAAATGAGTATGTTCGTATTAACTCCCATATTTAATCATCACAAAAAGGTAGTCGCATTACTAAGTTTTCGTATTTCACCAACTCAGGCATTTAGCTCAATTCTGAATGCCGGTCAATTTGGCAAGACCGGGGAATCCTATCTGGTAAACAAAAAAGGAATGATTCTGACACCATCCCGTTTTAACAATATTCTTATAAAAACAGGCTTAATTACAAACCAAAGCTGCACCAATCACTTTGTCTTACATAACCCAGGGACTGAGCTAACTAACATGCAACAAGTTCCTGATGATATGGATCAACGCCCTCTAACATATTTAACTCAGCAAAGCATACAAAATACATTTGTTCAGGATTTAGAAGGTCATCGAGATTACCTCGGCAAACATGTTGTCGGTGTTGGTATGTATGATGATCGAGAACAAGTGGCCTTTATTACACAGGTTGACTATAAAGAAGCCTATGCCACATTTATCACGATAAGAAACTCTTTGCACTACATCACTTTGATCGCAACATTCCTTCTCGCTGGTCTGGTTGTAACAATTACAAACAGTCGACGAAATGCGC
>JAOULB010000241.1 GCA_029882235.1 Gammaproteobacteria bacterium
CATCAATGTCATCGACACCAAACTGGTAAATCCACTTCATGATCTGAGAAGCACGAAAACCTTTTTCACCCATATCAGTGAAAAAGGTCTCCAGACCTGCACGATCAAAATTCAGTAGATTTGTTTTGTCCTGAGTCACAACTGCTTCTTCCTGCTCTTACCGTGTACGTGGACAAAGTTCGTTATCTTTAAAGAAATAGGCAATTTCTGTTTTTGCAGTTTCAGGCGCATCTGAACCATGCACTGCATTTTCAGTAATGTCTGCAGCAAAATCAGCACGAATAGTCCCGGGTGCAGCTTCTTTAGGATTTGTTGCTCCCATGACTTCACGGTTAGCCGCAATCGCATCTTCACCTTCAAGCACCTGAACCATGACAGGTCCCGAGGTCATGTATTCAACCAGCTCGCCAAAAAAGGGGCGTTCCTTGTGAACGGCATAGAATCCTTCAGCCTGTTCCTTGCTCAAATGCATCATTTTTGCGGCAACGATCTTCAGACCTGCCTTTTCAAAACGTGCATAGATTTCCCCGATGACATTCTTCGCCACCGCATCGGGTTTGATAATTGAGATGGTTCGTTCAATAGCCATTTTCGGTCTCCAATTTTTCAGACGACAAAATAGCACAAACCCGCGCCTAAACGCGGGTTTGATACTCAGATTTGGGGTTGAATTTTATCGTTTGCCGCGAGGACAGGCAATCAGAACCGCTTGAATTCAGTCTCTTTCTTCGATCCAGGCCATCTGGATGGCCTCTAATATCCGCTCACCACAATGCGCCTCATCGTCGTCGAAATCCTCCAGGGCCATGACCCAGGCCATTAAATCAGTAAACCTTACTAACTGAGGGTCTATATCGGGATGTTCCTCGTCCAGGGCGATGGCGATATCCAGGGTATCGGTCCATTTCAGGCTCATTCTTGTACCTCTGCTCTCTCGTTTGATGAATTTTGCTTGTTTTTGAATATATCACAATAACCAAGTGCTGCAGTTGGTTAATTTCATGCTTGTTACTGCCCTTAAATTTTACTCTGACGAGAAAATATTCAGCAAATTTATGTCGTTTTTGAAAGGCACCTTGAGCGACTCATGTTGCTTTTCCTCAACTCGTTCAAGATAAAAGGCCATTTGATGATGTGAGAAATTTTCCTGCCCTGGTCTGGTGGTAAAAAAATTTGCCGCCCGAAGCATTGCAGGAATACCACCAGTGACACTATAGCGATCGCCATGATACAGAATTAGTTCATCCCCAACGTGCCAGTAGATATCCAGATTCCTGATATTAACGGGATCAAGTGGCGGCAATAGTGGTACCACGTCTTTAGGTGTCACCACTCTTAATATATTCAAATGTTGAAAACGCTGTGAGCCCGTGATGTTGGTCACCTTTGGTTGGCCAAAAGTAACGACACGATCGACTATATACTTCTCTTTATCGAGGTACATGGCTAATATCATCGCCACTGCTCCGCCGAGACTATGCCCGGTTGTCTGGATTTTATAGCCGGGTTTAAATTTCTGTTTTAATTTTTTATAGATAATCTGTGCAGGCTGTGCAAAACCAAGATGCATTCGTTGTCCCGTTAGTTTATCGATCTGCAGCTGGATATCGGCATCAACCATGATATTGACCGGGCTCGCCGTCCCACGTACGGAAACAAGATGTATCCTGTTCACCTCATCAGTAGCCATAAAATAAAAGACTTCGGCTTCCAGGGTGGTTGCAGAGTAATCGAGTGTATAACCTAGCTCATCACATAGGGCTTTAATTTTAGGTTCATGCTGGTAGGCCGCACTGGATAATTTTGCAAAACTTGCCAGTGTTTTAAAATTATATTCGGGCTGAGAGGCAAAACTGGTTTGTGCGATCAGTATTAAGGCAATGACTGCAAATGAGAATCGAAGCATAGTCGATACACTGACCTTATCAGCGATATCTGTCAATAGTCAGGCTAACCCGCTTCCCTGGAGTTATAGATTTTACCTCCCTGACTCCGGTAATTTATTAACACCTGACGGGCTTCATCACGATTAATATCCGTAACAACCTCGATTTGACGACGGGAAAGCTCGCTGCGCCAATCCTCCGGTTTTGGTCCTTCATCAAAGCCAATCTGGCGTGCATCTTCATCGCGAGCCCCTGTCACAACGCGACGCAATCCAGACCAGGGAATTGCTCCGAAACACATGGCACAGGGTTCAGTGCTGCTTACCAGCTCATGTTGCTGCAATCCAGCACCACCAAGATCATAGGTACCTAACTTTTTCTGTGCCAGTGTGATTGCGACCATCTCGGCATGGAGAATAGATGCCTGTTCTGCGGTTACCAGATTCACACCTAATGAAATAAGTTTACCTGAATCAGATTCAAAAATTGCTGCTGCAAAGGGGCCGCCCGTTCCTTCAATTACATTTCGTTCAGCCGCCTTGATCACAAACGCCATTCTGTCATCAAGGGAGATTATAGATTCACAACTCTGCATGTATTCATGCAGCCATAATGGAAGTGTAAATTCAATTGAAGTCGCCTGACTGGTCATCATTTCAGTATAGCATTGTTCATACCAGATAAAAGAATAGGTATGTGTACATCCAACCGATGATAATTACTCACCGATTTCTTTTTTTAGCTCACGAGAAAACACATTAATCATCGTCACAAACAATTTTATCTTTTCTCTGACCTGTTGTTTTTCATCTTTGCTCAAGGGTTGATAGGTGCGCGGGTAAGACCAGCCATAACCCCAACGGAAAGTCGTTGGAAAATATGGTGAGCCGCCTACTCTTACTCCAGCCAACATCAGCTTTGCAATCTCCGGCTCACCGACTTTTGTAACACAGGCCGCCAGTTCGTCATCGGCGGTTTTTCTTTCTTCATAAGTACCCCCTTTCCAGTACGCCAGATCATGGCGTAGACAACAATCTGCCCAAAGCGATTGATGTTTTATCGTACCTTCTGGAAATGAACTACATCCATCAGTCGAAAAGGAAGAAAGAGTATCTGCCGAAACTAGCTGGGACATACTCATAAGCAGAACAATAGAAAACAGTTTAATTGCATCCATACAAACCACCTTATATTTATAGCGTCTTGAAGTTCACTTCAATAAGCAGTTTACCTTTAAACCAGGCATCAATTTGCAAACGATTTTTTTCTTTTGTTACCTTAAAGCCGGGTGCAACATCAGGCGTCACACTTGATACAACGAGTAGATTTTCTGGAAATTGTACATCAAGCTGCACATGCATAGGGAAATAACTATCCAGAAAACGGCGTTGAAAAGGGCCATTTCGAAATTGATATTGTCCATTCTTATTGCGTATTAGAATCCTTGCTTCTATCGCCACACAAAGCTCAGCACCTTTTTGCACATTATCCAGCTGAACGGATTGCCCCTGTACTACCGCCTTATCAATATTTTTAAAACTCTGGACTTTTAAACCACGCATTTCTCGATAACGATACACAACCTCAACAGCTTCAATCGGATCCAGTTCGTCATAACATTGATTAATCTGCACCCAGCCGGTTTTCAGACTGTCTTCCTTAATGAAGACTTTATTCTGCAGATTTGGAGTACGCTTTTTGGGTGGACTACTTAGAAACTCTAACTCTCCCTCGTTGGAAACAAACTCGTGTGGATGTAAACGTGTATCGTCATTGAACCAGGCCTCAAGCTGCTCTTTGGTAAGCTCTGCGGCCTGTAACTGTACTGACAATGAGCACATCAGTATGGATAAAAATATTGTCATCAAATTCGTCATGCTACACCCCAAAATAATAGTTGAACAACAGGGTCAGCCGGACTGCACTGCCCCTGTTGTAATCGCGAGCAATCCACGCTATTTAACAACCGCCTTTTACCACTTTAACTTTTTTTTCACCGCCAACATAACGGCCATTGCTTAAGCGTGCGACAGCATAAATATGACTGGTCTTTTGCAGGCGTATCCGCGTCGAAAGGCCATCAATAATAGACGATTCATTTAGTTTAAAATGCGCAACCGGCTGTTTGCGTGCCTGATTAAACAACCAGAGTTCTTGCACATAAACATCTTTATTCTCGAGTTTAACCTGAGCAATGGTCACTGGCACGACTGCACCATTTTCCGCGATATCGGGGATATCAAAGATAATCTTATCTGGTGTAATTTGATTATTGTTAAAAGTGCGACTGACATGGTCAGGCAGTTTTGCCTGCAGTCCAAAGGCAAGTGAGAAAAGAAATACAAACAATAGACTC
>JAOULB010000242.1 GCA_029882235.1 Gammaproteobacteria bacterium
ACCTATATCTTCTGCCGCCAAATCTCTTACCGTCAATGTCCAGTTGCCATCAGCACTTTCACCGAGATGTCGCATAGAACCGAATACCCAATTGTCATAGTTATAAGTGCAGCGACCTGGACAAGCATGGGTCTGAGCTAAAACACTAATAGTTGTTCCGTTCGTTAGCACTATTTCAAGATCACCTGAATAAGTATGCGTTGTATCTAAAGTAATTTCGATATACTCAATATTACTAATACCAGATCCCGAAACATTAATGGTGTCAGTTCTTCCAGTAGCACCTTCTGGTATTGAAGTATTATCGGGTATGCTGAGTGCTGATGAATGAGTCAATTGACTAGTTGAAAGGACTGGCCATGCACGTGCCGCAGTTACAGCTGCCTCTGCATCAGCCACACCAAAACCATATTTATGGTTAATATTGAAACCAGCTCCATTTGTTACCCAATCAAGGTCTGACGGATCATTCTTTCTTGCCGTCTGTGCAAGTATTTCCCTCACATCACGCCATCCCAGATTGGGGTTTGCTTGCAACATTAATGCGACTACACCAGAAACCATCGGTGTGGCGGCAGATGTCCCATTCATACATTTGGTGTAATCACGGTTTTCATAATCTGGAACACCCACAGATGGATTAGAGCCATTACTTCCGATTAAATCTGTTGTACTGATTGCCAATTGCCCATCTTCACAAAATTCGCCACCTGGGGCACTCACCAGTAAATTCGCACCAGACTCAGAATAACTAGTCTGCTGGCCTCGGTGATCAACTGCGGCAACAGCAATTACACCACGATAATTCGCCATGCCATCGTAGTTCGAGTTATCAACCCAACCCGCATTTCCACCAGCCCAGACATAAATCGTACCCAGACCATTCCGACCTTCACTTAAACCTGCATCAATCGCAGATTTCCATAACAAAGTAGAAGGGGCAATATCGCCAGAACCATCGGGAGGTCCCCAGCTATTATTAGAAACAAAAATATTTGCACGGTTACGAGTCATAGCATCTGCTTCATTTGTATCATTTTCTCCTGCTTCCAACAGGTTATAACCAAGCAGGTTTACCCTTGGTGCCACACCACGAACGCCAATACCGTTAAGATCGCGTGCGGCGATAATGCCGGCAACTGAAGTACCATGCGAACTATTGAACAAATCTAAAGGTGTTGGATTATTAGAGCCTGTTAAATAATTGTAACTTTGGCCCGGAAGAATATTGCTATTTAAGTCAGGATGAGAAACCTGGATACCATCATCGACAACAACTACGTTCACTTCTTCGCCACGACAATTTGCACCGCCAGCGCAGGAATTCCAGACTGGCTCGACATTTAGATCCTCGCCGATCAGTGCACCTCGTTGACCGGTATTTTTTAAATGCCATTGATCACCAAATAATGGATCAGGGCCTCCACTACTGCCACCGCCACAGGAACTAACTGAGATCAGAACAAAAAAGGCAAGAGTTGAATAAAATATGTGAACTGGATGTTTCATGGTTAGTTGCTGCACACGTTCCTGTGATTTAGATTCAAACTATGAACTCAGACAAATCGTCTGTCCATTGTGCCCGGCCTTTTACTATTCAGCAACTATTCTAGGCGTTTATATAATCAAATTTTACGCGGTTGGTCACACTACAGAGTAATTCATAGGCAATCGTGTCAGCATTGGTCGCAACTTCTTCTACAGGCAGTCCCTCTCCCCAGAGTGTGACAATGTCACCGACTTTCGCGTCAGGATGTTCGCGTAAGTCAACGGTAACCATGTCCATCGACACGCGACCAACCAGTTGGCTACGTTTACCATTTACCAGTACTGGCGTCCCTGATTTCGCATGGCGCGGATAACCATCGCCATAGCCAATGGCCACGACACCTACCGCCATATCTTCGGGACACTGCCAGCTGCTGCCATAGCCAATGCTTTCACCTTTTTTGAAGCTGTTCACCGAGATTAACTCTGCACTCAGGGTCATCACGGGTTTTAGATCAAAATCTGCTCCAAGGCCTTCAACAAAGGGCGAAACACCATAAAGCATAATACCAGGCCGAACCCACTGGGCATGACTATCGGGCCAGCCTAAAATCCCCGCTGAGTTTGCCAGACTACACACATGCGAACTTTCAGTATCAGTAATATTAGAAAGAGACGTGTTGAACTGATTTATTTGAAAAGTTGTTTTATCATCGTTGCGATCATCCGCATTGGCAAAATGCGTCATCAACTGAAATGGTTTTGTTACAGATGCACAGTTCATTAAGCGTTGATAGGCAGTGGGAAATTGCTCTGATGAAAAACCCAGTCGATGCATGCCCGTATCCATTTTCAACCAGACTTTGTACTGACCATCCTGGACTGATTCCAGAATATCGAGCTGGCTCTCATGATGCACCACAATATCAAGTTGATAACCACGCACCAGATTCAGATCATCAAAACTACTGATCCCTTCGAGTAACACGATGGGTTTACTCACACCTGCTTCACGCAGGGCGATGGCCTCTTCAAGAATGGCAACACCAAAGGCATCGGCATCTTTTAGCGTTTGTGCGATGGGGATAATACCGTGGCCGTAGGCATGGGCCTTGATGATAGCCATTTGTTTTGCGTGGGGAGCTGCCTTGCGACTGACTTGCAGATTATGTCGTAGGGCCGCCTGATCAATCACAGCCCGTGTTTTACGGGTCATCCAAGATCCTCGTAGGCGGAGTTATTACTGATGTAATTCTCAAACCGGGTAAACTGCCCCATAAAGGTCAGGCGCGTAGTACCAATAGGACCATTACGTTGTTTACCAATAATAATTTCCGCGGTGCCTTTGTCCGGTGAGTCTTCGTTATAGACTTCATCACGGTAGATAAAGGTAATCACATCCGCATCCTGCTCAATCGCACCGGACTCACGCAGGTCTGACATCACAGGCCGTTTGTTTGGACGTTGTTCCAGACTACGGTTTAACTGTGATAGAGCAATAACAGGGACATTGAGTTCTTTTGCCAGGGCTTTAAGACTGCGTGAAATTTCCGATATCTCAGTGGCGCGGTTTTCTTTATTACCACCCGATGACTGCATCAACTGAAGATAATCAATCACAATCAGACCCAGACCGTGCTCGCGTTTAATACGTCGCGCACGTGAACGTAAGTCAAGGGGTGACAATGCAGGCGTATCATCAACAAAAATTGGTGCCTCAGAAAGAATGCCCACGGCCGAGGTGATACGCGGCCAGTCGGTATCATTAAGTTTACCCGTGCGTAATTTGTGTTGGTCGATATGACCGAGTGACGACATCATACGCATGGCGAGTGACTCACCGGGCATTTCCATACTGAATACCGCAACTGGAATATTATGTTTGATGGCCGCATTCTCGGCGATATTCATCGCAAAGGTGGTTTTACCCATGGACGGGCGGCCCGCGACGATGACCAGATCAGACGGCTGCATGCCCGCGGTCATTTCATCAAAATCAGAAAAGCCGGTTGCAACACCTGTGATATGACTATCGAGCTGAAACAGTTGATCAATACGATCAACGGCCTTAGTAAGAAGTTGTTTCATGCCGGTATAGCCCTTGCGGCCTTTGGCACCCTGCTCTGCAATTTCAAAGACTTTCTGTTCGGCATGCTCGAGCAGCTGTGCGCTATCACGTCCATCAGGGTTATAGGCACTATTGGCGATTTGAGTGCCCACACTAACCAGCTGACGCATGATCGAACGCTCACGCACGATATTGGCATAGGCCTTGATGTTGGCTGCCGTTGGGGTGTTTTTGGCAAGTGTGCCAAGATAGCTCAGACCACCGGCATTTTCGAGTTCATTATGTTTGTCCAGCCACTCTGAAAGGGTGACGGCATCGCTGGGATTACTCTGTTCAGCCAGTGTCGCAATGGCGCGAAAGATTAAGCGGTGCTCCTTACGATAAAAATCTTCCTCCGTGATCGCATCAGCAACTTCATCCCAGCTGTTGTTATCGATCATCAGGCCACCGAGAACAGATTGCTCGGCTTCAATCGAATAAGGGGGAAGCTTCAGGGCTTCTGTCGCCACATCATGGACATCTGGATAGGCAAGTTCAGCCACACAACCTCCGAATAAAGGGTAAATCGATGAGTTATTATTTTCCTTGCGGGGGTAAAATCATATCACAACAAAGCGCGAAAGATAGACGCAAAAATCACACTGCTTAAAGCGTGCTCAATATAAAAAAC
>JAOULB010000243.1 GCA_029882235.1 Gammaproteobacteria bacterium
CACGATTCTCGGTGAAATGGGCGTGTTCATGAATCAGGCACGAACTACTTCAGTACGTGTGTCCAGAGATTTAACCGCTTTGGAATTTACCGCAGATAGTTTCACCAGCGCCGCAACCAAGATTCCAGATTTATCTATGCGCTTGCTCAAAACGCTATCAACAAAGCTCAGTGATGCCAACCAGGGGATTGTTGGTCTGGGCTATGCACAGAGTGTTCTGGTGTGTGGCGCTTACATCCTGGAACAACGGCCCTCACAGTCAGAAAAAGAAGCATCTGTATCTTTATCAATAAACCAGATCAGCGAAGAAACAGGAATCGATCGACAGGTTGTTAGAACTGCCTTTGAACGATTTAATCGCCGTGGTGTACTGATGGGTTTGAATTTTCAGGGATCTACCATTTCAGGTACAGTTAATTTTCCAAAACTCATGCGCTTATTAAAAGCATCTACGTTTCCGGGTGCCGGCAAAGGTGCGGCCAAGCAGGAAAGACCCGAGAAAAAGGAAGCGCCAGCAAAAGTTGCAACCCCAAAGCAAGCCGCGACGAATGTTGATGCGAGCGAAGCACCGGGCAAAGCCAGTTCTGAATAAACAGGGCTTACTTATCTTTAGCTAGATATAGCCAGGTGTCGATAACTGAGTCTGGATTCAGAGATACACTTTCAATACCCTGTTCCATTAACCAGTATGCCAGATCAGGGTGGTCTGACGGACCCTGACCACATATACCAATATATTTGTTCTGTTCACGGCAGGCTTTTATTGCCATGGAGAGTAATTTTTTCACTGCATCATTACGCTCATCAAACAGGTTGGCCACCAGTTCCGAATCCCGATCCAGCCCCAGAGTGAGTTGAGTTAAATCATTTGAACCAATAGAGAAACCGTCAAAGAATTTAAGAAACTCGTCAGCTAAAAGCGCGTTAGAAGGGATTTCGCACATCATATAAATTTTCAGATCATTTACACCACGTGTTAGTTCATTGTCATGCATTAGATTAATAACATCGTGAGCTTCGTGTGGTGTGCGAACAAAGGGTACCATTATCGCAATATTTGTTAGTCCCATTTCATCGCGAGCTTTCTTCAGAGCAAAGCATTCCAGTTCAAAGCACTCCTGAAATCCTTTATCAATATAACGAGAGGCTCCGCGAAAACCGATCATGGGGTTTTCTTCATGCGGTTCATAGTCACGCCCACCGATCATATTGGCATATTCATTGGATTTAAAATCAGATAGACGAATAATCACAGGCTTGGGCCAGAAGGCGGCGGCAAGAGTACTAATTCCCTCAGCCAGCTTTTCAATATAAAAACTGACCGGATCAGCATAACCCGCTGATTGAATATCAATGGTCTTTTTAATCTCTTCTGGTTGATCTTTATAGTGGAGCAAAGCCTTAGGATGAATTCCAATCATGCGGTTAATAATGAATTCAAGCCGGGCAAGACCAATGCCGGCATTCGGCAGCGATGCGAAATCAAAGGCCCGGTCCGGTGTGCCAACGTTAAGCATAATTTTAAAGGGCAGTTCGGGCATGGTTTCAAGATTGATTTCCTTGATCTCAAAGTCCTGAATGCCTTCATAAATGAAACCCGTATCACCTTCCGCACAGGATGCCGTTACTTGCTGTCCATCTTTGATTAATTTTGTCGCATCACTGGTGCCGACAACTGCTGGGATGCCTAACTCACGAGCGATAATGGCAGCATGACAGGTGCGACCACCACGATTAGTAATAATTGCGGCGGCGCGTTTCATGACTGGTTCCCAGTCCGGGTCGGTCATATCCGTGACCAGTACATCACCATCCTGCACCTGCGACATCTCGGCAACATCTTTAATAACGCGCGCGGTACCCGCACCGATGCGCTGGCCAATGCTTCGACCTGTTAAGATGACTTCGCCGCGGGTATTTATTACATAGCGTTGCAGTACGTGTTTTGACGAACGGCTTCTTACTGTTTCAGGTCTGGCCTGTACTATATAAAGTTGTCCGTCATTACCATCTTTGGCCCATTCAATATCCATCGGGCGTTGATAATGATCTTCAATAATCACCGCCTGTTTTGCCAGTGATTCGATTTCTGCATCGGTGAGACAAAACTGACGTTGTTGATCTTCAGGTACTTCAACGGTAAGGGTCGAGCTTTCATGTCCCTGACCCTCACCATAGATCATTTTAATCGCCTTCGAACCGAGGTTTCGTCGCAGTACCGCAGGGCGATTTTCTTTCAGCCCCGGTTTATGCACATAAAACTCATCGGGGTTCACGGCACCCTGTACCACTGTCTCACCAAGACCATATGCGGCGGTAATAAAGACCACATCTTCAAAACCCGATTCAGTATCGATACTGAACATGACGCCACTGGAGCCAAGATCACTGCGTACCATTTTCTGAATACCTGCTGACAGGGCCACCTGACGATGATCAAAGCCCTGATGCACGCGATAGGCAATGGCGCGATCATTAAACAGCGAAGCAAATACGGCTTTGACCGCATGTAAAACATGATCAATACCTTTGATGTTCAGGTAGGTTTCCTGTTGTCCGGCAAAAGAGGCATCCGGTAGATCTTCAGCCGTAGCCGATGAGCGAATCGCAAAGGAACAGTCCTGTTGATCCTGTTCCAGTTTTTTATAGGCAGTGCGAATATCCTGTTCTAGTTTTTCAGGTAAAGGGGTATCGAGAATGCGACTACGAATATCCGCACCTGCTTTCGCCAATGCCCTGACATCATTGGTGTCCAGTTTATCGAGGATAGTGTGAATAAATTCGTGGAGTTGATCTGTTTCCAGAAAGGCGCGATAGGCATCGGCCGTCGTGGCGAAACCATTTGGGACTTGCACGCCCAGTGATCCAAGCTGGCTGATCATCTGGCCGAGAGAGGCGTTTTTGCCTCCAACACGCTCAACATCATTCATTCCGACCTGGTCAAACCAGATGAGAAAATCCGTCACAAGCTGACCCCTTATAAAAGTGTTATGCTTATTCTTAAATATAAGATTGCGCAATCGCGTGGCTAAATTCAAGGTGAGTTGATAAATATTTTCAGGATACGCCCATAAGCATGAAAAGACCCGTCATTTACATCTCAGACAGCACCGGTATTACCGCAGAAACGCTGGGTCACAGTTTGTTAACCCAGTTTTCTGATCTGGAGTACGAAACATTTACTCTGCGTTTTATCAATACAGTGGAAAAGGCCACGCAGGCTGCAGAAGTGATTCAACGCTTCTCGCAGGAGAATGGTGTACGCCCGATAGTATTTAGCACACTTGTTGAAGACAGCCTGCAGCAAATTATTATCAAATGTGACTGTCTGTTTATCGATTTCATGCAAACCTTTATTCAGCCACTTGAGCAGGAATTGGCCACCCCTGCCCATCGGGAAGTCGGCCATAGTCATGGCATGACCGAAATGAAGGCCTATCAGGAACGCATGTCGGCGGTGAATTACGCGCTGCAATGCGATGACGGGATTGGCGTGCAGCATTATGACAAGGCCGATGTCATCATGTTGGGTGTATCTCGTAGCGGTAAGACACCAAGCTGTGTTTATCTGGCCATGCATTTTGGTATTTTTGCAGCGAATTATCCCCTGGTTGAGGGGGATATTGAGCGACTCGTCTTACCTGAGTCATTAAAAAAATATCGCGAGAAGTTATTCGGCCTGACCATTACCCCAGAGCGGCTGCATCAGATCCGTAGCGAGCGTCGACCCAATAGTGAGTATGCCTCACTGCACCAGTGTCAGTATGAGCTGCGTCAGGTCGAGGCGCTTTACCGGCAATTCGGTATAGATTACCTGAATGTTACCCGTATGTCGGTTGAAGAAATTGCCACTTCGATTATGATCCGGGCTGATCTCAAGCAGCACGCATAAGTCATTTCATGGGGTATTACACGGCTTGAAAAGTGGGGGAACCGCCCCGACATCAAATGGCATGAATTTCGATTAGAGTTTTCAGTATCAAATTAAGAATTTTAGGAGTTTTGTAGATGAGTATTGACACCAAAAAAGAGACCCTGGCGTTCCAGACCGAAGTAAAACAGCTATTGAATCTGATGATTCACTCTCTTTATTCCAACAAGGAAATTTTCCTGCGTGAGCTGATATCCAATGCCTCGGATGCCTGCGACAAGCTTCGATTTGAAGCCCTCAGCGATAGCGCGCTCTATGAGGAAGACTCAGAGTTAGGCATCAAAA
>JAOULB010000293.1 GCA_029882235.1 Gammaproteobacteria bacterium
ACTGACAGCGCTGCCAATCATCGAAACGCAGGCTGGTGACGTATCTGCCTTCGTACCGACAAACGTTATCTCGATTACCGATGGTCAGATCTTCCTTGAATCTGATCTGTTTAATGCGGGTATCCGTCCTGCGATAAACGCCGGTATCTCAGTTTCACGTGTAGGTGGTGCAGCACAGACCAAGATCATCAGAAAGCTCGGCGGTGGTATTCGTCTGGCCCTGGCACAATATCGTGAACTGGCGGCTTTTGCCCAGTTTGCCTCTGACCTTGATGAAACAACACGTAAACAGCTGGAACGTGGTCAGCGCGTAACGGAACTGATGAAGCAGAAACAATACTCGCCGATGAGTGTAGCTGAACAGGCCTTCTCACTGCTGGCAGTAAGCTCGGGTTATATCGATGATGTGGACGTGAAAAAAGTCGCTGATTTTGAAGCGGCTATGCAGTCCTACATAAAGAGTAACCACAAGGATCTGCTCGACAAGATCAATGCAACAGGTGATTACAACGACGATATCGATGCGCAAATGAAAAAGGCCATTGATGCGTTTAAATCCAGTAGCACCTGGTAAGCGGGGTTAACCATGGCAAGCGGTAAAGAGATACGTACCCAGATCAAGAGTATTCAGAATACTCAGAAGATCACCCGTGCCATGGAAATGGTGGCGGCATCCAAGATGCGTAAGGCGCAGGACCGTATGCGGGCCTCACGTCCTTATGCGGACAAGATGCGTTCAGTGATTCATCATCTGGCTGCAGCAAATTCAGAGTATCGTCATGCATACCTGGAGGCGCGTGAGGTCAAACGTGTTGGGTTTATCATCATTTCCACGGACCGTGGCCTGTGTGGCGGTTTGAACAATAATATGTTCAAGCAGGTTCTGGCCTCGATGCGAGAATGGCAGGAAAAAGGTGTTGAGATATCGGTTTGTACCATTGGTCAGAAGGCTGCGGGTTTCTTCAAGCGCCTGAAAACCCAGATTCTCGGACAGGTTACGCACCTGGGTGATTCACCTTCTGTGACCGATCTGATTGGAACGGTCAAGGTGATGCTGGATGCATATGACAATAATGAAATGGATCGGGTCTTTCTGGCCTATAACACCTTTGAGAACACCATGTCTCAGGTGCCAAGTCAGTTGCAGTTGCTACCTGTAGAGCCGGGTAGTGAAGAGGATCTGTCCTATCACTGGGATTATATCTATGAGCCAGATGCCAAAGCTGTGCTGGATGGTCTATTGGTGCGTTATATCGAATCACAGGTATATCAGGGTGTTGTAGAAAACGTTGCCTGCGAAATGGCGTCGCGCATGGTGGCAATGAAGGCTGCCTCCGACAACGCAGGTAACCTGATTAGTGATTTGAAACTGGTCTACAACAAGGCGCGTCAAGCCGCGATAACGCAGGAACTGTCCGAAATAGTCTCGGGTGCCGCAGCGGTTTAACGAACATTAGTCAAGATTTCTGGATTTGAAATTATAGGGGAACCGAGTATGAGTTCTGGAAACATCACACAAATCATTGGCGCGGTTATTGACGTCAAGTTTCCTCGCGACAGTATGCCAAAGGTATACGATGCGTTGAAAATTAACGAAGCCAATATCACGCTGGAAGTTCAGCAACAGTTAGGTGACGGAGTCGTGCGTACCATCGCAATGGGATCCACAGACGGACTTCGTCGTGAGATGAGCGTGGTTAACTCTGGCGCACCAATCAATGTACCCGTTGGTCAAAAGACCCTGGGTCGCATCATGGACGTACTGGGTAATCCGGTAGATGATGCTGGTGAAATTGGTGCGGAACAGACCTGGCCGATACACCGTAAAGCCCCTGCCTACGCAGACCAGGCCGCTTCGGTTGAGATTCTGGAAACCGGTATCAAGGTTATCGACCTGATCATGCCTATCGCCAAGGGTGGTAAAATCGGTCTATTCGGTGGTGCCGGGGTAGGTAAGACCGTTACCCTGATGGAGCTTATTCGTAACATCGCGGTTGAGCACAGTGGGTTCTCAGTTTTCGCTGGTGTGGGTGAGCGTACTCGTGAGGGTAATGACTTCTATCACGAAATGCGGGAAGGTGGTGTACTCGATAAGGTCGCGCTGGTTTATGGCCAGATGAATGAGCCACCGGGCAATCGTCTGCGAGTAGCCCTGACAGGTTTGACCATGGCAGAATACTTCCGTGATGAAGGTCGTGACGTACTACTGTTTA
Organism: Gammaproteobacteria bacterium; assembly: GCA_029882235.1. GTDB lineage: Bacteria > Pseudomonadota > Gammaproteobacteria > UBA6429 > Thiohalophilaceae > JAOULB01. The sequence goes on from JAOULB010000293.1 coordinate 2,214, forward strand.
TCGATAATATCTATCGTTACACCCTGGCGGGAACCGAGGTTTCAGCACTGTTAGGTCGTATGCCTTCAGCGGTAGGCTATCAGCCAACCCTGGCGGAAGAAATGGGTGTACTGCAGGAACGTATTACCTCTACCAAGACTGGTTCTATCACTTCATTCCAGGCCGTATATGTACCTGCGGATGACTTGACTGACCCATCACCTGCCACCACCTTCGCGCATCTTGATGCCACACTGGTACTGTCGCGTGATATCGCAGCACTGGGTATTTATCCAGCGGTTGATCCTCTGGATTCAACTTCGCGTCTGCTGGATCCGCTGGTAATTGGTGATGACCACTACAATACTGCTCGTGGTGTACAGGGTACCCTGCAGCGCTATAAAGAACTTAAGGACATCATTGCCATTCTGGGTATGGATGAGTTATCCGAAGATGACAAGCTGGCCGTATCACGTGCACGTAAGATCGAACGCTTCCTGTCGCAGCCCTTCTTCGTTGCGGAAGTCTTCACCGGTTCACCTGGCAAGTATGTGAATCTGAAAGAAACAATCCGTGGCTTTAAGGGTATTGTTGAAGGTGAGTATGATCACCTGCCGGAGCAGGCCTTTTATATGGTGGGCTCGATCGATGAGGCCGTTGAAAAGGCGAAGAACCTGTAATCAGGAGAGACAAAAATGGCTATGACCATGCATGTCGATATAGTAAGCGCTGAAGTAGAGATTTACTCTGGAACTGCTGAGGTAGTGGTGGCACCAGCGATTATGGGCGAGGTGGGTATTTATCCACGTCATACCCAGATGCTAACAGCATTAAAGCCGGGTGAAGTACGTATCACCAAGCAGGGCGGTGAAGAAGAGTCGATCTATGTATCTGGCGGTATCCTGGAAGTACAGCCGCATGTCGTGACGATCCTGTCCGACACGGCAGTACGTGCCCATGATCTGGATGAAGCTGCTGCGATGGAGGCGAAGAAAGAGGCCGAAGAGGCACTCCGAGATCGAACCGGCGAGATGGAGATTGCTGAGGCACAATCACGTCTGGCCGAGGCGGTGGCACAATTGCAGACTATCCAGAAGATTCGCAAGAAAACCAATCGTTAAGTTGTTGGTTCGACGCGATTCGCGAGATAATAAAAGGGCAGCTTCTGGCTGCCTTTTTTCATTAAGGATTAGAATGTTGCAAGAATTGAAAGTAGCACCACAAATGCTGGTGAACTTTACCTATGCCATCTTTGATGAGGCGGGTAAGCTACAGGAACAGTCCGATCTACCGATGAGCTATATTCATGCCGTGGATGGCAA
>JAOULB010000244.1 GCA_029882235.1 Gammaproteobacteria bacterium
TGCAGCACCGTTGGTTGAACTATTACCAAACTCAACACCATTACCCGCATATAAATAATCCGGACTGGAACCGACTCCAAGATTTTGTAAAACAGCCCCGCCACCATTACTGATAGAGCTGTCTGTTATTGAACAGGTGTTACAGTTTTTAAAATTAACGCCTAATAAACTGAAGTTAGATATGGAGACATTTTTAATTGTGACATTTGATTTATTTTCAACATTGATGCCGTAAATCTTGATGCTGGCACGATAAGTTTTTAATGCGGGATCTGAGCTGACCTTGATATAGATGGTATTATTGGGATAATCGAAAGTAAAACTACCATCAGCAGCGCCTGAGAGCGATGTCGTATAATCATCATCCCATGCAGCAAACTTCATCATTATATCATCTTCGCTTATATTCCCGAGGGCTTCACCAGATGCTGGGGTTATAGTTTTACTGTAAAAATTGCTGCCGAGACTCGCCCAACCAGAAACTTCTAGAGAGCCGTTAATTGCTGGTAAATTACCTGTACCGTAAGCATCAATATTGAGATTTGAAACTGGAACCGTCAGCTGCTCATACCAGATACTATTTCGTTTTAAATAAATAGTTGTATTTGATACGAAGTTTGTCGTTGCAATATTGGTAAAACTTCGCCATGCAGTATTTGCACTGGTCCCATCATTACTGTCATTTCCAGAGATTGAATCGACATAAAATTCTGTGGCAGCACCTGGATCTGCGGAAGGGTTAGAATCACTACTACAAGCAAGTTGCATGAGCATTAATAAAGAAATGGCCAGATACTTCATAGAACACAACTCTGGTTGCTAAACATTAAATACTGATATGACGTTATATTTATTCTGATTTGAAAATCAAAATATATTAGATAGTTCTATATCACAACCAATATTCAGGATAATGTCTCGATTTTGAGTGATTATTCACAATAAGCGCAACAATTAACATAATAACGGCCCCTGCTCCAATAGGTGCAATCACATAGCTATAGCCCAGCTTATAGATCCCTTCACCACCGATTACGGCAATAAGGGCTGTTGCGCCTCCTGGCGGATGCAACGTGGAGCTGAGATGCATAAAGACAATAGAAAGACTTACTGCAGACGCCGCAGCCAACATCATATGTTCAGCTAACAGCACATGGCAGCTTACACCAACAAGCGCAGAAACCAGATGCCCGCCAACCACATTACGTGGCTGTGCAAATGGACTGAGTGGAATACCATAAATTAAGACCGCCGTCGCCCCGAATGAGCCGACCAGAAACAGATTTTCCTGAATGGGTAAATCCTGAAAATCCCCAACAGCGTAAATAGCCGCAATGCCTAGAAAACTCCCTATAGCTGACCAGAACATTTCAATTTTGGGTGCGCGTGGTGGTCGTTTTTTGCCGCGGCCACGAAATTTTTGAATAACTTTTTGTAAAGATAGTTCGATCATAAATTCAAAACTAAACTTCAATCTCAGTTGCTGTCATATCACCTTCACTATCGATAAAAATATTTTTAATTTCAGGCATTTTATACAGGATATAACCCGCCATCATGAGCTTCATATTTTCATTTTCACTTTCCATTGCGGTCAATAATCGATCGGCCACAACCTGACAGCGCTGTATATCGGTTAATTCATCGACCCAGATCCGGCTCATTTGCCAGCCCTTATCCATATCAATATCCATATTATTAAACAACTCGATGGCATCAGAAAGTAAAAACTCTGGCACATCAATCTGCGTGGGTTGTTCACCTACAATTACATTTAATACCATCAAACTATCCTTTACTATATCGGGTGTAGCGAAAAGTTCGCCATTGTAACGCATCCCAGCAGGAGAGTAAGCCATGATGTTACAGATACCGAGTGTTTTGAACTCGGCTCAATTAGACACAGTACGAGCATTGTTATCCAAAGCAAATTTTGTTGATGGCAAGCTATCCGCAGGAATGGCCGCAAAAAAGGTTAAGAACAATGAAGAGGTAGCCAGTGATGCACAGGAGATTAATCAACTGAATAATATTGTCATGGGTAGCCTGGTACAGCATCCAATGTATCAATATGGCGCCTTGCCCTCACGCGTCGCTGTTCCCTTTTATGCACGTTATACCGCAGGCAAACAATATGGGGATCATGTTGATGATCCGATTATGGGGCCCGCAGGCCAGCGCTACCGTTCTGATGTGTCCATCACTGTGTTTCTCAATGATCCTGAAGATTATGAAGGTGGTGAACTCACTATTCGAACCGCCTTCGGTGATCGTCAGGTGAAACTCCCTGCCGGTGATGCGGTGATGTATCCCTCTGCCAGCCTGCACCACGTCGCTGAAGTCACTAAAGGAGAACGTCTTGTTGCCGTGACCTGGCTACAGAGCATGATCCGAGACCCTGCCAAACGGGAATTACTTTATGAAATGAATACGGTGAGGGAAAAACTTCTACAGGAACTGGCTGACATGGAAGAAACCAAAAAGCTGGATATCTGCTATGCAAATCTGGTTCGTATGTGGGCTGAAATATAATTTTCACCACGAAGGCACGAAGTTATATTTATTTTTTTCGTGCTCTTCGTGACTTCGTGGTTAATAATCTGATGATTAGACAAAAAAAAGCCCGCTTTCGCGGGCTTTTTCGATTCAGTCTGCAATCAAAGATTACATATTACGCTGTGAACCTTTCTCAGCGTGAGCCATATCAACCACTTTAGTGGCCAGTTCGGCATACTTCTGACGGTACTGGTTCAGCTCATGGCTAGGACCGGCATTATCAGTAAAATAATCAACTGCATCGACGCCATTATTCTGCTCGTAGGCGATGAATTTTTTCTGCATTTCCAGCATTTCCTGGATAAGCTTTTGTTTATCACTCATGACAAGGTACCTCTAAGTACTTGATTTTATTTATCTCATAAGAGACTTCGAATTCGGTGCACAAACTATAGCACAGCGATCCGAGAGCCCCTATATCCAATTTGGCCTAGGCCCGAAATATTGCTTAGTAACCGCCTTTACGAGTACTTTGTGGTAAACCGGCGATTTTACGGCCCTGCTTTGAAGGCATTTGCGGGAACATCAGGTACATGTCCTTAGACGAGACCTTCTTACCCCATTTCTTGCCCATATCCTTCAGGATGGTACGCTCATTTGGCTCGTTGCCTGCGTTGTTAAAATGCTCCTCACGCAGATATTCGACAACATCCCAGTGCTCCTGGGTCATTTCGATACCTTCACCTTCGGCCAGAACCTTACCAATATCTTCGTTCCAGTCTTCGTGGTTTACCAGATAACCATTTTCAGTTGTTTCGATTGTTTTACCGTTTACTTCAATTGACATAATTCTTTCCCTCTCTCGTATACGCCAGGTAATCGTACAGATTGAAAAACGCGCGTATTAAACCAGATCAGACAGACGAAAAAAATACCCAAACGGGATAGATCTGAGTTATCTCAACTAGGATGAATCTTTAACTGGCTTGATACCTTTTTGCGGAAGAAAAATGCCACAACCCAGGTGACGGCAGGGACCGATTCCGTGCTGCTGCAAAATAATAGAGTGCTCCTTTTCCAGATCGGCGACCATCAGGCTTCGCGTCGTAAGCTCGCCATCGGGCGTCCTGATCACATGCTGCTTGCCAGCCATCATCTTTTTAACGGGAATATCCAGCGCCTGCAGTTGCTCGGCGACTTCCATAAGGAATTGTTCTTCACTGAGCACCGAATCGCAGACAACATAACGAGAAAACAGGATAGTGATGTCACTGAGTGGTTTTATACTGGCATCGCCGACAGTAAGCTTATAGCCATCAATATCGAATGTTTTACCTGATAACTGTTTCGCATCTTCAACACGCTCTTTCGGAACGCGCAAGGTCATGCGTGTACGCCGTGACAGATTTAATACCTCATTGGTGGGGTCCTCGGGACGCATCCAGCCATTGCCGGATTCGGCGACATGGATTTGATGTATTCCAGCCAGTTCCTCATCAATAATCCAGTCCAGCACCGAATGGATCGCCTGCGACAGTGAATGGGCATGCTCCACAGGCAGCATCTTACAATCAAGCTTAAAGACCAGATCAACCACATTATCCGGCACTTTGAATTCTTTTTTCTCTTTTTCTTCTGACCAGAACATGCGCCTATTTCCCTGCTGCAGTAAATACAGCTTCAAGT
>JAOULB010000245.1 GCA_029882235.1 Gammaproteobacteria bacterium
TCTGGAAATCATCCACTGAGGTCCAGTCAGGCTGCGCAATAATACCAACACGAAATCCCTGTGCCTCAAGCACACGACCAATCACCGCCATGCCAAAGCTGGGATGATCGACATAGGCATCACCCGTCACCAGAATCACGTCACAGCTATCCCAACCCAGCTGATCCATTTCATCGCGAGACATGGGCAACAGCGGTGCAGAACCAAACTTGTGCGCCCAGTATTTACGATATGAAAAAATGTCTTTGGCTACTGACATGACTATCTAGAGGTTGGTGTGAATGAAACCATTAATTGCTCAGAATTGCTGGACATCAGTATAGCACCCTTGACCGGGTATATTAGTCAGGATTTATTGCTGTTTTGCTCGAAAATTACCTTTGAGAATAAAGATTTATCGTAATGTTCCGCTCTAAATCCTTTAAGGATTAGACACAAAGTGTCGAAAAAGACTTTATGGACAAAATTTCACTACATATTAAGAGTGTATCAATGAAGGCTATGGGCTTCAGCCTGGCCATGCTGTTGCTCTTTTTTGCCTCAATCAAGCCGCTCTGGGCACCGGTAAACAAGGGTTGGTGTCGTAGCCAGGCAGCGGCCGCTGTTGCCGCCAATCTTTCGTTTGGTGATTTTGCCACCACGGATTTCGGTATTGTCGATGTCAGCTCATCTGGGGTTCGCGGCTCAAGCGGCAGCATCGTGCTTATGGGAGGTACGGTATCCGCAGCTGTGTTTAATCTCACTGGCTGTGCCAACCATGTTTACTCCATCGTCCTTCCCCCAACCACGCCCATCACCGCGGGTACAGCGACCATGAATATCACCTCCTGGCAATCCACACCAAATGGTTCCGGGGCACTCGATGCCGCTGGTGCTGGAACATTAAGCCTCGGCGCCTTTCTCAATGTAAACACGGGGCAGGTCTCAGGCGCCTATACCGGTACATTTACCGTTGAACTGGTTTTTCAGTAGCTCCCCTTCTCGTACCCCTTAGCGTCCCCGACGTTAAGATTTGTTAAACTTCCTTCCGTTAACACCTCATTACATTATTCGCGCTTATACTTGAGTTAATAACTTGGTTAATATGGCTATGAATGATTAAAGCAACAACAGGCTTTGTTTGTATTCTGACGTGTTGGGCGATTAGCTCAGCATCAGTCCAGGCTGGCCTGCAGCCGGATCGCGCCACAGCAAAAGCCACCGTATTTGCCCGAATCCTGAGTCCGGTAAAATTGACAGTAACCCAGGGACTTGCAAGCAATTCCATCTCAGTAAAAATCCCGGCAAACCTTGTTTATCAGCTCAAATACGACACAGAATCCCCGCTTAGCCTCTCTGCAGCGCCTAAAACTTACTTGAATAATCTCCCCTCAAAACGAAAAATTCTCTCAAACCACTCAAAAATCCACCAAACGGTAACTCTTTATTTTAACTGAGTATTTTAATCAGGCTTAAAAAATAGTCCTGTAATTTCAATAAATTATGCGCGGGTATTAGACCATGTCTAATAAATGGTTAAAAAACCGTGAAAAAAAAATTAAATTGTGTGAACTAGTGCCGATACACCTAGCAACTGTGGTTTTTTACACAGAAATTGACAATTAATGTATTGGAGGTAGTTACCATGCTACGCAAAATATTAACCATAAGTACTGCTGGCTTTGCGCTGGCTTCTATGTCAGGTTCAGTTCAGGCTGCGACAGCGACTGCCTCAGCCTCTGCTACGATTCTGACTCCTATCGCCATTGCCACGACGACAAATATGTCTTTTGGTGATGTGTATGCCGACAACGTATCTTCAGGTACTGTTGTACTCGATACTGCTGGTGCGAGAACTGTAACTGGTGGTGCCTCAACGGGCCCAACAGCAGGTACTGCTGCTGTGTTTGCTGTAACTGGTACGCCTTCAGCAACCTATGCAGTTACTCTACCAGCGACTCCAGTGACAATCCAGAACGTTGCCCTGGACTCAATGACAGTTGATACCTATGTGAGTAACTCTGGTGGCGCACTGAGTGGTGCGGGTACTGATTCATTCAATGTTGGTGCAACACTGAATGTGGGTATCAGTCAGCCTACTGGCTCATACACAGGTAACTTTGATGTGACAGTAAACTATAACTAATTTACTGGCAAAAAGTATGTTATCTGAAAACGGGGTCGCCTTTGTGGTTACCCCGTTTTTTATTTCTTCTATATATACTTTTCGGGTTCACGGCCGCTAGTACTGCAAGATATGAGTTAACAACAGGGCCATCACATGCTGAATATCAAGTTAATTTCCACAAATAATCTGCGCTTTGTTTTTGTCTTAACGACCATTCTTGTTGCGCCCCAGCTATACGCATCTGGTGACTTACTTATTTCGCCAACACGCATTGTGTTTGAAAAACAGACTCGCACAGGCAGTGTGAATCTGGTCAATGCAGGTAAAGAAACCAATACATATCGTATTGAATTTGTGCAACGACGGATGAAAACCGATGGTGGTTTTGAAGAGGTTAAAAAGGCCAGATCAGGGGAACAGTTCTCAAACAATATGATCCGTTTTTCACCCCGACAGGTGACATTACAACCAGGCCAGGCACAGGCGATACGTCTGATGCTGAGAAAACCACCCAAACTCGCTGATGGCGAATATCGTTCGCATCTATTATTCCGTGCGATTCCCAAGGCATCCAGTACCAGCGTAAGAAATCAAAGTACCGATGATAAGAGTATTCAAATCAAACTCACTCCCGTCATGGGGATCTCGATTCCTGTTATTGTTCGACATGGAAAAACCAGTGTAACAACCAGCATCGATAAACTGCGTTATTACCCAAAAACATCGAATATGATTTTCAATCTCATCCGAGTTGGCAATGCCTCAGTCTATGGTGACTTAACCATGAAGTTTACGGATAAAGGGGGTAAATCTTATATTTTACGACAACTGAATGGGCTCGCTGTTTATACGCCTAATGATCATCGCAGGGTTAACGTTCCGATTAAACCACCTAAGGACGTGAAACTTGAACATGGCACCATGTCAGTTCAATTCCATTCAATCAAGGAAGCAGGTGGAAAACTTTTAGCCGAGAAATCAATCCAGATTCCGTGATTGATATGAAATTATGTTATGGAAATATCTATCTGTTTTGTGTGCATCAATTGCCCTATTTTGCTTTGCACAAAATAGTTTAGCCGAGTATTCTCCGCAACAACCCAGAGAAGATAACCTGCTCATCCTCGGTCTCAAGATAGACTATCTTGAGATTCAGGAACTGGTTCCCGCTTATCGAGCCGATGATGAGTTTTACCTGCCCATTAGTATTCTTGGCCAGATCCTTGGCTTATCAGTCAATGTCGACCTTGGTACACAATCGGCAACAGGTTTTATTATCGATGAAGACCGCCAGTTTCAACTGAATGTCAAACAGCGTGAAATCATCCTGAGCGGAATCCTGCAAACATTTCCACAACATCAGGTTTTTGTTTACCCCGATGACATTTATGTCAATTCAAAACTGCTACAACAATGGTGGCCGATGAGTTTTGAGCTTAACCTGTTCACCTCACAGGTTTTGATCAAAACAAGAGAAAAGCTTCCTTTTCAGCAACGCATGAAAAGAGAGGCCGATATTGAAAAAATGCGGAATCGCTATACACCTGGCGCTAAAAATTTTCCGAAACAGGATACCCGCTATAGCCTGATTTCAACTCCGTTTATTGACCAGAGAATCTCAGCCAATTACTCAAAAGATAAAGCCGGTAATGTTGATGAAGGTTACAATTATTCGACCCATATAAAAACTGACCTGCTGTACCATGAGGCCTCATTATTCCTGACCGGTAATAATGAAGAAGACTTAAACTCAACACGCTTTAACGTTTCTCGAACGGATCCAGATGGTGGCTTACTCAGTTTTATGAATGCAACACGCTATTCCTTCTGGAATATTTTTACGCCAAGTTCTGAATATGTTAGTACCAGTAAAGCAGATGTTGTTGGTATAACAGCAAGCAATTACCCACTAAACCGTCAAAACCAGTATGACAAACATACCTTTGAAGGTGAATTACTACCTGACTGGGAAGTCGAGCTTTATCATAATAATGTATTGATTGCTTACAAAGACAAACCTGACAATGGCCGATATCGTTTCGAAGACATCCCTTT
>JAOULB010000246.1 GCA_029882235.1 Gammaproteobacteria bacterium
CTGACGCTAGACCATCCGCATCATTTCCTGTATTACGCCCTTGCGATTCATTTGAAGACGTGCCCCAGATATTATTATTTCTGAGGCGACAACTCAGTGTTCCTGTACTTTGTACTGAAGGGTTATTATCGTCATAATAAACAATCACATTCTGTACAATAGGGATATTGTGCAGCGGAATAGGACAGACAATACCGATTCGTTGCGAGCCATGTGTATTTTCAAGTCTACCAAATTGAGAATAACTCAGTGCCTCAGTATGCTCGCGGTCTCCTCCCCATAACTGGCAAATCGTTGCGGGAAACCGCATATAGTCAGCCACTACTGTTGTCACAATTCCACTCATCAACATTATTGCTCCACCTAAAACCATACTAAACGTAGTTCTCTGTAAATTATTCATATTACTCTCCTCCAGTTGTTGTTTTAGCTTGTTTGGGATTTTTCCTCGCCTATTATTACCAGCGCCAAAATGACGCCATAAAGGCAAAATATATTTGGATTTAGCTGAAAACCGAGGATTGGTTAAATGAATTGAACCGAGGTAGATCTTTTGTCAGGTAGAATTTTTGCTATTTACTCTCTGCCGCTTCGGCACAGTCAATACAAAGCGGTGCGGCAGGATCGAGCTCGAGTCTTTTTATTGCGATCGCTTCATCGCATTTTACGCAGTAACCATAATCATCGGATTCAATACGTTGCAATGCAGCGCTGATCTTTTTTAACTCCAGATCACGTCGTTGATTTATGGCCTGCGACATCGCCTGCCCCTGCAAGGCATCCATTCTTGATAAACGACCTAGTCGAGATTGGTCCAGTTCAACTGTACCGGAAGCTTCTTTGCCTGTGGCTGATATTTCTTTAAGCTCACTTTGCAAATCTAATAACTGCAATTTAAACTTCTCGACGAATTGTTTGTCCATCCACTGGTGCTCCATCTATACAATAGAATACAATCTAAATTAAATATAAGCATAACATAACAGGAAGATGACGATGCCAATAACAACAGGATTAACCATTACCAGCATTATTGCACTACCGCTTACTTTAATTATTTTTGGGCTAGCTTATCGTGTAATTATTCTTAGACGGCGAAATCGAGTTGGACTAGGTAATGGCTCCAGTAAAGAACTGGCCATGGCGCGTGCAGCGCACAGCAATGCGATAGAAAATATTCCCCTGACTCTTTTACTATTTGCCTTGCTTGAGCTTAAGGGTGTGAGTGCAACTATCTTAATTGCTATTGGTAGTCTTTTTATTATCGCACGTTGCCTGAATGCATGGGGAGTGAGTCAGAAACCGGGAGTGACTTTTGGCCGCTATTACGGAGCCTTGTTCAGTTTTTTAATAATGATTGGGCTAGCTATTTATAATTTTATTTTAGTATTGTTCTAAACATAGTCCCAAATCTTGTTTAGATTAAGTGGCTTGCTATTATCATAACTACAGACTCCAGTAATCTCATAATCATGGATACTGCAGTCTCTTAATAATGGATTGGAATAGCGACGTCCATCCACACCTTCAATACTTTTTACCACCGGTTGCATTGGATTTTTTCGGCCCCGGCGTATCACAATTGCTGTTTCACCATTATGTAGTTTTACAAAACTGCCTGGTGGAAAAACAGTCAATTCCTTAATCAATAGTAAAGATAATCGTTGATCATATTCCGTACCTGCGCCGACAAGAAAATTCTTTAAGGACTCATTAACCGGAATCGGCTTACGCCCACCACGCATGGTGACCATGGCACCATAACGATCAGCAATCGCCAGCATCATAGCCGCAGGTGAAATCTGATCAACTTTCAGTTCAGAAGGATAACCACTACCATCCAGGCGTTCATGATGCTTGAGCACAATATCCAGTAACATTCGATTATTGAGCCCCGCCTGTTGTAACATTTTTACAGATCGCTGCGGATGGGATTTTATTAATTGTTGTTCTTCATCACTGGCCTTGCCACCGCGAATGAATAATTCATTCTGTAATTGAAGCATACTTATATTTGCCAGGAGAGATGCAGCACAGAGCATCTGCAGGTCTTTGACTGGCATTTTAGTTTTCATACCCAGCAACACACAGATTACTGCACACTGAATAGAATGGTACAAACTGTATGAATATTTGTTCGGAACATGAATGGTCGCGATGCTCGCATCTGGCTCTGTCGCGCACATATTCATTAGATCTTTCACCAGGCGTACAATATTTTCACCGGCATTTTTTTCCCCAGCCTCAATATCCTTGCATATTCCATTCAGACGAGAGACCAGTTCATCCATTAACGCAAAAGGACTGGTTTCACCTGGACCACCACTTTCTGATAAATAACTTTCCGGGATTTCATCTCGATACATCACATACTGACGCATATTATCGAGCATAGCCTGATTGGGAATAATATGACCAACGCCAAGCAGGAGCTTGCCGCTTTCAGCATAGACATTCCATGGCAAACGTCGTCCAACGCTTAAATCTTGCCAGGTGACACGAATCTTCTCATCCATGCAGCACCTACCTTACTTAATATTATATGAAGCAGTTAGGCTAGATTTCGGACATTTACTGAGGGACTTTAGCTTTATTTTAAGTCCAATAGGACAAATAGCTTTAGTAAACAATAGCTTATGCTATTTTTTAGGCATAGCTCCAGGCTGTTGCATATTCGCTCTCAGCACATGCTCACACTTATTGAGTTTATCCGGGGTTAACTTCATGCGTTGGGTAATCTGCCCGGTCATACACTTTCCATAGGAATTGATAATATCCTGGACCTTACTGCGATTGATTTTCCCTGGCACCTTATCATCACATTTTGCAAACGAGGCATGTACGGCTTTCTGACAAAATTCCTGTTTTATCCCAAGGCATTTCATGTAGCCACCAATAGTGCATGGCTTAATCATCATATGTTCAGTAACCTTCATAAATTCAGCTCGGGTTATTTCATTGGCGAGTACGGTTGATTGCACGCCAATAAAAAGATTCATTAGCGCCACGGTAATTCCCATCAGGATATAATTTTTCATATTAGTTCCCATTGCATGATTTATGAGTAAATGTTTTGCGCAAATCGTTTAACAATATCGCCAGCCTTTTCGATTTTATCTATACCTGCCACGCTCATCCCGGCCTGCCAGTAATCTTTGCGTGCGGTTTTCTCGAGCGATGCATGTTTGAGCTGATACATCGATCGTAGCGCATAAATTGTGCGCATGATATGTTTTGTCTTACTTCCTTTTAACAACCAGCGTGCCAATGGGCCAGCCTTTAGACCTGTTTGTTGTATATAGGGTGTGTTAATGACAGCCACTGGCACACCAGTAATACGTTCACTATGCACAATATCTTTTTCCTGTGCATCGATAATCGCCTGTTTATAATTTTCGCTGGCGCTGCATTCTTCTGTTGCGATAAAGCGCGTACCCAGTTGTACGCCCGCATAACCTGTATTCAAGGCATTATTAAAATCCGACTCTGTACTAATGCCACCCGCACAGATGACGGGCACATCAAGATCAGATAATTCCTGATATAACTGTTCTGCACTCTTATCACCGGAATGACCTCCCGCTCGATTATTGACTGCGATCAGGCCATCGACCCCACCTTCAAGTCCTTTGCGCGCCCATTTCAGTTCAGTCGCATCATGATAGACCACACCACCGGCTGAGTGGACACGATTCACTACCCAGTTGGGTTTACCTAGAGACGTAATAAAAAAATACACCCCTTCTTCGATGGCGATATCAATCCACTCCTGCATTTGTGCAAAATACTTTTTTGAGGATTGCTCAATCAATGCATTCATGCCAATGGGTTTGCCCGTCAGCTTTTTGATATAGCGCAGGCCTTCACGAAAATCATGACCATGCACATAGGTCAATGAAATAGGCTGCACAATACCAATCCCACCCGCTTCAGATACAGCGGCAACCAGTTCGGGATTACTACAGGGGTACATCGGCCCACAGATTAGTGGGACTTCAATGCCAGTATGCTTGAGAAAGGTTTTTATGGTCGGACTTAAATTCAAGGCGTCAGACCAAGACGCCAACGCGCCACACATCGTGCCACGACTTCACCATCCTGATCACGAATTTCTGCAACAACTTCATGATTAACATCCATTCGCACTTCGGGTTGTGTTGT
>JAOULB010000010.1 GCA_029882235.1 Gammaproteobacteria bacterium
TGATATCAACGACTGCTTGAACAATGTTAACGGTGCTAAGAATATTGATAGCAACTGTAATGGTGTTGTCCTGTATGACCAGGCCGACAACAAGCGTCACTTCGTTGGCTTTCCACGCAGCTTACAACAGGAAATGGAACTGGGTATGAACTCAAGCCACAATCCTAACGTACCTGCATGGGGCGGTGGCTGGTCGTGGAACTACTCAGGCATTACCTGGGATTCACAACCAACCGGTCCTCAGTTCAACAAATGGGGGCTGAAGGAATCTGCTCGTATTAGCAACATCACTAAGTACAACAATGCAAACGGCAACAACGGTGCGATTGATCAGTCAGGCGGAGCGAAAGTCACTTATGCTTCTTACTACTATCATGAAGACTCAAACCGTATTAACCGTAACCAGATCGTAACCAAAGGCTTCTGTCTGAAGAAAGGTTATGCCTGGCCAGCGGAAAAAACCAAGTGTGCCGCTGAAAAAGGCAAAATCCAGATTCTTGCCAAAGAAACTGCTACTGGTGATTACGTAATGGTTGACGGTCTTGAGTACGATGCCCATATCGGTGGTGCTCTTTCAGTACTGGATGCAACAGAAGCCATGGGTCGTTACATCAGTGCAACTAGCATTAAAGTGTATGACTGGGTTGGTGGTGCCAAAGGCGCTGAGTTACGTACAGTTGCAGGCCTGAACGGAACATTCGAAGGTAATAACTTTGATTACCCTCGAGCAAACCTGATCAAGGCTGATGGAACTCCAGGTAATGATCTGACTGATTGTACTATCGAGTTTGGATTCCCATGTATCCAGCCTATGCGTGGTGCAGAAGCGGGTCTAGGTATTCATACCAGCCTGCCAGGCAGCTTCATCAAAGGAACTGCTGACGCCCCGGCGGATGAAGGTAAGTTCTAAAATTGAAGTAAAAAATTCCCAATTATTTTGGGATTCATCAAAACCCGCTCTTTCTAGAGCGGGTTTTTTTATTCGTAAATTCCTCTAGCGGGCTTATACCAACATCAAGTATAATCACGCAATTATTTAATGGTATTAAATAGTTGGTCATATAAATGGATATCAGAAAGACACCCTATATAAGAATTAGTCTATTTTGCTTACTTAGTCTCATTCTTTGCGCTGGAATGCCAATGCTGGCATCAGCAAATAATACAGAATCAAAGAATTCGAAACTGGAATATGCGGGTAAAGAACATGCCGTAGCTATACTTTCCGAAAGTGGTAATTATCGTTTTACACTCTATAGCAAATCAGTACCGATCCCATTAAAACGAATTCACTCCTGGATATTAAAAATTGAGGATAAAAGTGGCGAGCCAGTTTCACAGGCCAAACTATTTGTAAATGGTGGCATGCCCGCGCATCGACATGGCTTTCCGACAAAGCCTGTCATTAAAAAGTACCTAGGTAACGGTGAATACCTCGTAGAAGGCATTAAATTCACCATGCCCGGTTTTTGGGAAATGCGCTTTACGATGAATGTCAACCGGCAACGAGAACGGGCAATATTCAAAATAACTCTTCACTAATGCCGTACTTAATGGACCTAAGAATTATGCGTAAGAGAGTACTAACAACTTTTTCAGGAATAGTTATATTCCTTTGCACTGGTATTGTATTTACTCAGGCAAATGATGCCGTTGCCTGGAATGAGGCTGAACGGGCCTCAATAAGTCGTCTTAGCATACATGCACTTGGCGAGTCACCTGAGCTGAAAGTAAACCGAGTGGCTAAAGATGCAAAGGCAGCCGAACTCGGACACCATCTATTTTTTGATACACGTTTAAGCATTAATGGCAAAGTTGCCTGTGCAAGCTGTCATTTACCAGAAAAATATTTCACCGATGGACGTAAAACGGCAAAAGGCATTAACTCAGTAAATAGAAATGCGCCAACCGTGGTCGGTATTAACCATAGTAACTGGCTGTTTCTAGATGGCCGCACAGATAGCTTATGGTCACAGGCCATGCAGCCATTGGAAAACGAACATGAACATGGCACTAATCGCTCTCATGTCGTCCATGTTGTCTATAAAGACAAAAAATTACATCAGCTCTATGAAGCAAGCTTTGGCGCTATGCCTGATTTATTAAACAAAGCTCGATTCCCAGAACAGGCTGGCCCAGTAAAAGATCGCGCTGCCAGTTATGCATGGCAAAACATGAAAAAATCAGATCAGGAAATAATAACTGGAATATTTGTCAATCTTGCCAAGGCTATCGCCGCCTACGAGTTAAAACTAAATCCCTCGCCAGCTCGTTTTGATCACTTTGCTCAGGCTCTTGAAAAGAATGAAGCAAAGGCCGCTGAAATACTCAACAAACAGGAACGTGCCGGCTTAAAACTATTTTTAAACAAAGGTAAATGTAATATTTGTCATAACGGGCCGATGTTTAGTGATTTTTCATTTCATAATATTGCAACACCACAGCTTAATGCCAAAAAATATGACTGGGGTCGTTACAAGGGTGTGAATAAATTATTACGCAGTAAGTTTAATTGTCGTAGCCAGTATAACGATGACCCAGAAAAGAATTGCGATGAGATAAAATACATTATCCGTAAAAGAGAACACACCATCGGTCTGTTCAGAACGCCCAGCTTACGCAATATCACAAAAACTGCGCCTTACATGCACGCTGGCCAATATAAAACTTTAAAAGAAGTGATCGACCACTATGTAGATCCACCCAAAACACTCGTAGGAACAAGCGATCTGATCCCATTTCCAATAGATTTGACGAAACAGGAAAAACAACAGCTTGAGGCATTTTTAGGCACACTGGATAGCGATATCGATGCAGCGCAAAAGTGGTTAACAAGTCCTCACTGAAATCTGCATGAAATAACTATGCTTTACCAAGAACTTTATTTAATTGGTTAATAATTAATCACTCAATCCAGTATATAGTTTTAAACTGATTAATTATTAACCATATCTTATTCTTTTAATATTTTATAATTTTATAAAATTTAAATACCCCTCCTGCATTTGACTCACATGATTAAAGCCAGTATTTTCTGCCAACGGGTAGGGTTTTTATTGCCTGTAAATAAAAATAATTCAAATGGAGATAATAATGAAAAAAAATATAATTATTGGGAGTGCGCTATTCCTTAGCTTAAGCCTCTCTGGAAGCGTCAATGCAGCGGGTGCTAATCTTTATGAAACCAATGATGGTGGACTAACCACAACGCATCCAGACAAATGGAATCAATGTGGTAAGACTCCTGCCGGTGTGGTTACCGCAGGCCCTCAGGCACCCAGGGACATCGACTCAAAATGGGGAACCAACACGACAAAATTCAGAACTGCATTTAAAACCAGCAAAATGAATCTTTGCGATATTCACTATCACTGGAATGCTGAACATAAGTCTGCTGCATATTCAACCTTTGTTGACACTCATGATGATCACTCAGGCTGGGCTGTAGTAGAACCTGCCTCCACAGACCCTGATGTGCGTGCTGCAAATGACATTGGTGGCGATCATCCGATTGGTGTTATGGTCGGCGACACTATCGAAGTTCACTTCGTACACACCAGCTGTAACGTGAATTACGAAGACCTCGATCCAAATAATGGCCTGGGCAACTGTGCTACGGGTGTCTGCGCCAATCCACAGCTTCGCGTTGTTGCACAGGTATTTAAAGTAGTAGAAGATCATGGTGATGTTGAGGATCTAGAACAGCCAATGGATCACGATGACCAACGAGTTGTCTATACAGGCTCAACTACTGGCTCTTCACATAATAATGATCATTGCTCAGTACTACAGGTCACCTGGGATGTTAAAAAGACACCGGCCACTATCGGTGCGCATGATTTGCTTCACTGGTCACATAAACGTCAGCAACATGCTCATGCGGTTAGAGAGCTAGTTACACGCAGTGAATTGCTGAGCCGCATTAAAAGTGATGACGGTGATGAGCACGATGACGACTAAATTATCCGTTATAAAGATAGTGAAGTTGTTTTAAAATTAATAAGGCTGGGATATAAACATATCTCAGCCTTTTTTGGTGGCGCCCCGAAAAGGGATAGAAGTGATACACAATTCATACAACATCACTTCGCTCTCTTTCTTTTTATATGATTATAGACGCGCTATTCTATCCTCAGCACCAATAAGTTAGATTTGCATTCTTCAAATGTTGCATAGATGTTATAAATAGTTTTTGAATTAGGGATCTTTAGATAATGCGTCAAATTAACGCTATAGAATTTAGTTAAAATGCTTGTTTCCTGTTCTTCTTCTGAAAATGAGGCCTTTGGATTTCTAGCTCTGGTTCCCTGATAAGCAAGATTATTAGTATAGGTCTTGCCCGTTTCTCTGTCCTCCATAAACACTGATATACCTTCACGCGGATAGTCATAGTGGAGCATTTTTTTCAGTTTAAACTGAATTGTAATACAGAGGGGGATTCTAGTTTTAGATGACAGAACCCCATCATTGCCAACAACAACATTATCAACTATAGCGGGCATATTAATTAACACCCCCTCCCAGTCCAGATCAAGCCCGTCAGTTGAAGGCGAGCAGTCATTGATCAGATTAGAATCTAAGTCCACTTTATCAAAGTCACACATTTACCCTCCAAAAATCGGGTAGCCAAGCAAAGCCAATAATACTTGGCAGAACTATGTACCCTTAATACATTAACAGATCAGGATTTTTTCACCGTAACATAAAATTTCGCATCACGATTTTCCTGTTCTAATAGTTTGACACCTGTTTTATTACACCAGGAAACAACATCACCAATAAACCCCTGATCTGTTGCGCTTAGATGTAGGGTTTGGTAAAGTTCAGATGGGACTTCAGGTCTGAGTCATCGGTCTCAGATAGAACATCTACCAATCCCTGTTTTGCCAGCTCTGTCGACTCAGTCCATGTTTGAGTGGGAACCAATTCAAACTTCAAACCGGTCATAACTGCAATAAGTTTGAGATGTTCCGAGACAATACCAATATATTGCCCATGTTCATCAAAGGCCTCATACGGAAGCCAGTTTGGATCGCCTGTAAATTTTATAACAGGGTTAGTTTTTAACCATTCGAGTTCATTCTTGCTCAACCCTAACTTTTCATTTGGTGTCACAGCAAAGACTTCCACCGACAGATTGAGCAGCAAAAAAACGGCAATGATTTGAATCATTATATTTCGCATAAATTAACCATCTATCGGGGGCTGAGAAAAAACTACTTAACAATTGAGCAGGAAGTCACATGATTTTAGAACACCAGAACCGCGCTGCAAGTGCTTAAATCACAATCGAAGATTGGGAGTATATTTACCCCGAATAATAGAAACAAGCGGCCCTGCAGAGACACTTTCTATCTTAGCTGATACCCAGGTATAAATTGCTCAAAATTTAGCCACATGAGATTTGTGGTTAGCACGTGTTTGGTCTTGAGCTATTTAAAAAAACCCGATAGGCACGGAGGTACACATCGGGTTAGTGGTTATCATTTTAAGCTACTATAGTTAGCAAGGTTCAACATTCTGCAAATAGAAAAAAACAGCATCCTTTACCTCATTAGTCCAACCCGATGCATGTGTCGCCATTGAACCACTATTAATTGCTGGATAATAAACTGTTGATTGTTCGCATTGTAGAAGATGCCCTGTACCACCGACTCTATGGCAGCTACGACATCTATCATTAAAGTTAGCCTCTCCAATTTCAAATTGGGTGCGAACGGATATTGTAATAGTATCACTATCTGTTTCATCACTCGTATTTTGTACCGTAAACTGCAATTCATAGGAATCAACATCAACAGCCATCGGCGTCCAGTTAAATGTAGCATTTTCTGACAAATTAAATGTTGCATTATTACCACTTGCTGCATTAAAAGGATCTGCGCTCCCATCTACCACAGATGCCGTATAAGAAAGGCTTCCACCATTTGGATTTGACGCCGACAATGTAAAATTGATATTTGTGCCTACCATTACTATTCGGTTTCCAATCGGATTTAATGTTAAGCTTGTAGGATTACTATTTTCCTGATTCTCCTGGTTTTGCTGATTCTCTGTATTCCCAGTCGTTCCCCCGTCACCACCACCACATGCTGTCGCTAAAACGAATAGCGCAGCGACAATTCCTGACTTGATTTTCATTAATTCGATCTCCCCATACCTGTTTGACAAGAAACAATTTTCTTAACGAATATTTTTATTACTAGTTATCAGCTAAAAAGGGATGAGAAAAGGAACTGGCTAGCATTTTTTTAAAATTATAAACACGCAAAGATATTAAATCTTGAACAGGCTAAATACGTTCAGGAAGTACTTATATGCAAGCTCGCAAGGGTTCTAAAGCGCGCACAATAATCTCTTCTCTAGTCCTGATTTAATCCGGCTTTTCTCTTTTTCATTCGTATTTTAATGATCCCGATCATTTTAACTTTATAAGTTAATTGATAGTGTTAATTACCACTCATGAAAATATAGACCCGGCATTTATGTAACCATGGGGAGGTGTGATATGGAATGCAGCTCCTGTAAGAATATCTCTTTCAGTGTAATCGTATTTATGCTCGCTGCCTGCGGTGGTGGTGGTGGTGGAAGTGCTGGCGATGATGGTGGTGGTATTACAGACACTAATGCGCCAATAACCAGTGCATCGCGCAGGACCGGCTATTTTGGCGGTAATTTAAGCGTTGTTCTTTCCTGTTCAGATGCTGGTGGTTCGGGATGTGCTGCGACGTACTACACCACGGATGGAAGCGACCCCTCACCATCATCAGCAACATACACCAGTCCCATTGCTGTTTCTGACGATACAACACTGAAATTTTATTCAGTGGACAATAGCCGCAACCAGGAAGGTATACAGGCAGAAACTTATACGCTTACACGCTTCAGCCGTACAATTGCTGACAACATCGATAGCGTGAGTATTTTTGAACCTTTCTTCAACGTCGCACCTTATTT
The DNA here is from genome assembly GCA_029882235.1 of Gammaproteobacteria bacterium. Classification (GTDB taxonomy): domain Bacteria; phylum Pseudomonadota; class Gammaproteobacteria; order UBA6429; family Thiohalophilaceae; genus JAOULB01. The sequence continues at coordinate 6,958 of JAOULB010000010.1, forward strand.
CAAGTATCAATTTCTGTATACCGCAACTCAGGTTGCTGGTTCTGGCTATATTGACGCTCTGTCATTTATCCGTTCAGAGGAAATGACAAGCGATGTCACATGTGCCAATACCATCATCAGAATGGGATATTCACCTCTATCAACTCTGGAAGCTAACTTTTCATACAACATTCAAAGCTATAAGGGAGCAGCACAGACTGTACTTGACAATACAACGATAAGTATCCCGGCAGGCGCTACTGGAGAGCTTTTTGAAATCAAACTTGACCGGCCCTTCTATTATAACGGCGTCGATAGTCTGGTGGTAGAAATGAAAAGCGATGGCGCGTGTACTGCAAACGTCAACATCTATCACGAAAATGTTGGGTTAGGTAATAATCAAAAACTGTTTAATTATTCTGATGCCGTAACAGGTTTTCTCGCAAATTATCTGCCACATACGCAGTTTCGATTCCGTGGAGGGGATGAAGTTGTTATCGATGAAGTACCTGATATAAACGGCGCACCTTTTGCCAGCTCTAATGGAAAAGTACAGCTTCTTTACTATCCAGATGAAATCAATGGAAAGGGTATAATCACAGGCATAGGTTTCCCTGTTGGCTTAGGCGCCGGTTCACCTACTTCCAAAGCCAATTACACGTTAAATGTCAGGCTGGGCCATACCACACTTTCTGATTTAACCGCAGATTTTGACAACAATTTCTCTACCCCGCCGGTCACCATGGCCAATAATATCTCGTACCAGGCCCCCGGAGGTCTTCCAGACGATACCTATATCTGGATTCCCATGCCGGATGGTAAGTTTGAATACAATGGCACTGATAATCTATTAATAGAAATAGAAGTCACCAGTGCAAGTGGTCTAACTTACTTGAAGTGGAGATATGATACAAAGTTACGACGTGCTGTTGGAGTTGCGGGTAGTGCTACAGCACTTGCAGCTGATAACTTAGCTTATGGTTTGAAACTACGCTTCGCAGGAAGTAGTATTGATATCATTACTGACGGTGCTATTTCAGAAGACCGGCCATTCCATACCTCAGCAAATACTGTGCAACACCTGTTTCATGCGTCTGAACTGGGAACAGGGGGTGTCATAAACAAAATTGCATATCGACTGGATCAAAAAGTGAGCGCAACGGAAAGTTATAATGACTGCCGCATTATGCTGGGTCATGCCACCGGTAGTGTACTTGGTGACACTTCATTTTCAGGAAATATGGTAGACCGTACCATGGTCCTAAGTGGCAACATCAATATCCCTGCAAGTTTGGCTGGCGACTGGTTCGAAATACCGTTAACCACACCCTTTGTTTATGACAGCGCACAAAATCTGGTTGTAGAACTAGCCTGCGCCAGTGGTACAGCAATTGTTAGTATCGATAGTACTATTACGAATGCCACGTACTGTCCACAACGAGAAGCAATCAACTACATTTCTAACACGGATGACCTACCAGATGAAGCTGTTGATCAGATGGTCGATTTCCGTATGTGGGTCGAATAAAAACTGATATTTACTCAACCATTTAGATTTGAACATGCCCCGGGAATTTCCGGGGTTCTATTTGTCTTACTAAGGCCCACCCGTACCGCCATGATATCCAACATGGCTTTGACAGGTAATGCTTACCCCATCACAGGAGTCACTGTCGTTCGGAACGGATGGCAAAACTACATCCAGGATATCGGTGACCTCATCACTCCAGCGAATTTTAAGTTGTTTCTTTGCACTATCCAGACGATAGGCAATCCCCTGATAGTAAAAATTTAAAAACCGACGCCAGCGTACTGTTAATACACCACTTATTGGATCAGGATCTAAAGGAGATAATACCTCACCAAACATAGTGCCCGATAACACGGGGGTCCCACTTAACGCCACCAGATAATTAATATCGGGGCTATAGTAGAGCGAATCATCATACGCGATCGTATCTTTATGTATCTTGAAAATAGAAAACATTTGATCACATTTTACATTGTCATAGGGGGTACAAGGCTGATCGGAACGTTCCCACCAACCCCCTAAGGCGGAATAGATGGAACTATAGTCATCAAAATGCATATTAAGTTCTGTGTAGAGGACAAATTCAGCATTGGCCAGCCAGGGTTGTACCCACGACTGCTTAAAATGAAAAGAGTCCGGCTTGAGATATTCATACGCCATGATGTTATAGAGCTGATCCTGTATAGCCTGCGGGAACAGGCGAAAAATAGGATGCACCGACCAGCCTTCATCTTCAGAAAGATAGCTATCATTAATATCAAACTCGGCCTGTAGCCAGGGGACTGCCTCCACTGCATTCACACCTTTGAAATAACCGGGATGTCCTGGAACCTCTAGCATTTGTATCCGTGGTTCAGCAACCTCATCACCTTTATTGAGTATGATGGGGTCGCCTGTGATCAAGTTATCCGATGCGGTGGTAAGCGAATAGGGATCGGTATAACCAGCAGCGACCATTTTGTCCCTTAATGTCTTTGATATTTTTTGCGTGTGCCCAAATCGATATCGATAGCCACACACTTCGCCATTAACCAGCCAGTCCTGATTACCAAATACCGTATCAATGGGAACAATCTGCCCCAGCCTGACTTCTGTTACCTTGAACCCATCCCAGCTCATGACATAGTTAACAATACGCGAAGTTATCGACGACAGAGGTAAACCACACACATCACCCTGCTCACAAACCCCCGGGATGACGCCACTGTTTTCCAGTTCAGTGAGTTGTGCATAATCAGTGGCAAACAGTCCCACCCAGCCAGATTTGGCATTGCCTTCAGGGTGACCGGTATAAGGCTGTACATGAGCTCCCCAGGGAATAGTCGTGGTCGCTATATCGCCGCCATCAGTATGGATAAGAATCGAGTCATCATTCAGAGTATAATTAAATGGAAATTCAAGAGTCAGATTACTACGATCACAACGCGTATTCAGTAACTGATCGTTCCCCTGTTCATTGTTGCCATTACCACTACTACAACTAGTGATGAGTAAAACGACTAAAAGTAGCAGAGTCTTCATATACAGGTGCATAACCGAGCTCAGATAGTAATTAATTAAGTAATATTGATATATGGAAGGAATTTGCTTTCCCTCACTTCGCTTGAATCACTTACTATAGAATTAGATAACACTCAGGGAGAGAAAATAAAATGACGGGGATCAAGAAAGCACAGAATTTTTTATACCGTAAATCAGGACTAAAAAATGCTTGATGGTTGTTTTGTTTTGAACAAAATGGGTTAGCTATGGTGTCGTACAGTGGAGTCCAAAATAGAAGAAACAAGTCAAACCCAAAATAATTCTGTCACGCTGTTTTACTCGTTATATTTAAGAAGCCCACTCCTCACCTTTATTCTACTTTGACTTCCTCACTATCAAGGTATAGCCGGTATCTGGCTGGTGGCTAAACCTGGTTTTATCGAGGAGAGTAAAACCTGCTTTATCTAGTGCCTGTTCCAGCTGCTCGGTGGTAAGCAGGTTGATGAGCGGCAAAAATCCGAGCTGTCCTGCGAAACGTAATACCTTTTTCATGACGATATTATTTTCACCCAGGCAGGCGGTTTCAGAAATAAACACACCACCGGGTTTGAGTAGTTGATGGATGCGCTTAAAAACAGCATCGATGTCCTCAAAAAAATGTAACACATAAAAAGCCATGACCACATCAAAACTGCCCGGCTGAAAACGTTCATCAAACACCGTTGCCTGTATAAATTCGACATTATTCAGTTTGCGTTCGGCCATGCGCTGTTTGGCAATGGCCAGCAACTTGCTGGAGATATCAATGCCCGTGATCTGATTAATCTCATCCGCAATATCACCGCATTGCGTGCCAGTTGCACAGCCGATATCCAGCACATTGTTTTCTTTGTTCAGGTAAGACTTAATTTTCTGTATTTTTGTTTCATAGGCGCTTCTATCCGCAATAGGCGAAGCCGCATATTTCGACGCAATCAGGTTCCAGAATTTTTCCGGATGAGTTTTAAATAGCATGTCCGTGCCTGTAAGTTCCAAGAGAAACAAGAATATCAATCAAGTGTGCACAAAAATCAACTGTTCTGCCCCCATTGATCAAAGTTTACTTAACAAGTATCTGATAGGCAGCATCTTTCAGGTGGCTACGCCTTTTCTTCATCTCGGTGAGAGAGCTATCATCGACAGGTGAATTATTCTGTTCCAGGGCACGAATCTCCTTGTCGATTGCATTATATTCATCGGCGATCTTCATAAAATGCATATCTTCCTTCATAAGCATATCGATCAGATCGTGATGCTCCGGAAATTCATGATGAAGACTGTGATTTTCACCTAACATTTAATTATCCTTTCCGGGATTCTTTTGATGCGCTAACTGAAATAATAGAATAACTATACAAATATCGCCGATCCTTTTCACTCTGTTGTTTCTCTAACAATCGAGTCTACTCCCTTGTATTCTTTTATTAACTTTTTTGTGAATCCATAAAATAGTGCTCTATCTGTAAAACCAGCTCTGAATATTCTTTATCATTCAGATAATGTCCCGCTTCTTCCAGGGCCTGTCCGGCGATTTCTGTATGCAGTTTGGCCGTATCCGCATCCCCCTGCCGGGCATAGCGTACAGCCGAATGAATATGTTCCCAGGTACTGGCTGTTAGCTTTTCGCCCAGATAAGGCTGGTTAACTGAAGAAGTATTCCTATGTTTTAAATGTTTGGCAAATTCACTTTCTGTGCTGACTGGTTTTTCTTCAGACTCGATCTTTATCTCTTCGCTATTGTGTTGAGAGCTATCCCGCTGATGTTCATTATCCAGCACGGTCCTGGAATGATTTTCCACTTTAACCGCTCTGGCTGCTAAATCATCAACCTGTTTATCGAGCACATCGGTGATGTCAAAGCTCTGATTAGTTTCAACAACCTTATGATAAGAAGCTATTCGAATTTGCAGAAAAACCATAGCAATTTTGCTATAAAGATTTTGCAACGAGGCAAGCAATGTTTTGTTTTTACTCTTTTTTGTCATGACCACAATCTCGGCAGTTATTTCGATAGCTTAAGCAAACCAGTCAGAAAATGGTCTCTATTAAGCATCATCTAATTAGTTTTTAGAACAAAACCGCGTCATTTACCTTAACAAAGGTCAATAATTCTTAAATTAGAGCGAAAATAATCAGAGACAATATGTATTGAGCCTACTCTCCATCCAAACCGAGCATACCTCGCTTCAGGCTGTCGTCTGCCGGGTTTTCACCCAACCAGACCTTGAGCAGGGCTTGAAAAAAGTCTTCCCCTGGTATCATGCCTTTAAGATCATCATTGAAGCGTACTTCGGTACCTATGCCGGGCAAGTAATCAAGATAGATGACATCACCTTTTTTCATGGTGACAAACAGCTTGTTAAATTGATTGAGTCGTTCTTGCAAGGCCTTAAAGGTCTCGGCATTGTTATTGTTTTTAAAACCATCAATCCAGCCATCGACCAGTTTTTCTTTTGCTACCTCTTCATATAAAAAATGCATGGCGATGCGCTTTTGGCCCGGCATTTTCAGAATCGCATCAACCTTGTCCGATTTTTTCTTTAAGTAGAGTGCACCGACATAGATATTAAAAACAAACTTGGTACGAACGCCAGCACCGTTGAGACTAATTTGATCGTTCGGATCGAGCAAGGTCACCTGGGAAGGCAGTTCGACCCCTTCTATTTGCAGAGCGAGCAGCCTGCCAGGAAAGAACACAAGGCAGAGGATAAGTATTCGAGTTAGCATGGTGAATCTCCTTTATTTATCGACAAAAATTATACTGAGTATAGCCAGTATTAATCATGAATGAACTTTGGATCGTGGTATTCAATAATATAAGAGTCACGTGTTATTTTGATCCACGACAAATAGCATGAGAAAACAAGTAATACTAATATTATAAAAATACACGCCAACCTCGTTTTACTGTCCTCTTTTATCTATTAAACAATCACTTTTATTTTTTTCCTTCTGCTTGCTTCCTGTAGTATTCTTCCATTCTTCGTCTTAACTGTGCATCCATCTCCTCATTTTCCTTGTGCATAGCCTCATACTCTTCTTCTTGTTTACGACGTGCTTCTCGCTCAGTACGCTCTTGACTAACCCGTTTTAGACATTCTGATTGCATATAGGCATTGTCATGCAAGCATAAATCGCCCAGACCTTCCAGAGCAGAACACCCACTCAGATTGAATACGACAAAATTCACAGCAAGCATCACTATAATTTTCATGCAACACATCTTCCAACAAACACTGCGTTTTTTCGTAGTCGCGGGAACACCTTCTGTTAAATAAAGAGAAAAGTGTTTTAAATCAAATGTTCTTTATCCTTGATTACATAACTTCTCATTTACATTATCCAACCTTCTTTCTATGCCCGGCAAGGTCAGATAATCCACTGGAAAATACAGATATGGCTAATTCTGTTTTGGGGAATTTGTTTTTTTGGCTTCCCGATTTGGAAAATGTCAGATGGATATGATCTGTATGAGGACTTTGGCCTGAGTAACGTCTGGGACCACCCTTGCTTGTGCTCCAGATTTGCCTATTCCATATTGCGTAGTCCAAACCCAGTTCCTTAGCATTATCAATAAATATTTTAAACAGCCCATCACCTATCTCTTTTTCCCAGGGCCATTTAACCAAAAGACCAATGTCAAGGGCTCTCCCTTCGCCATGCGAAGATGGTTTTGTGGTGCCCGCAATGTTGCGTTTTACATATATCCCAAGAAAGCGCGCACGTGGAAAATTTCGTTTCACGATAGACCAGATTGCTTTTGGTGCGGGTTGTTCTTTATTCCAATTAATAGCCACATCCTACTCCTTTCTTACTTCAATTGACTAATAGTCTGTTTCACCCAGGCATGGTTTGCTTTTTGAATTATCCGCCTCTGTGCGCGCCTTATTAATTGCCACTGATGAGACAGGTATCTTTGCCGTCACGCAGATCTCCTTTTGACCAAGTTTTACAACTGCCAGCCAGGATTTCTTTTCTGGCGGGACATTAATGTCTTTTTGGATTTGAGCATTCATACGAATGATAACGGCAACTGGTTGTGATGAATCGTTAAGGCGAGTAACTCGCCATTCAACCGTTTTATCAATGCTTGAAAAGTGACGTGTAATCACATGCCAAAGTTTTAGTGGATACTCCTGTCCTGTCGGAGAAATAACATTGATTGTTTGCCGCATATTTTCGTCATAAAGATTTAATTTATAACCATTGATACCGGGACAGGCTAGAGCAGAACCCTCTATTTCCTCTTCAATGGGCATATTAATACAAGTTTTGTCCGCAAGAGAAGTAACAACACTACTGTTATCGGGTTTGGATACCGATGCACTAAATGCTGTTGGCATCGTGACTAGCATAAGAAGTAAAAATATTAGGTTTGAAAGCGCTGATTTCATAATGATATCCAATACCCTTAGACAAATAGTCTATGACAATAACCACATTGATTTAACTTTAAATTATATAAGGTGTCAATAATTATAGAATTGGAATCAATCTAACTTTAGGAACATGATGGCTAACCAAAGCATCACAGAAATCAATGAGGTCAGAAAACAGTAAATTATAATATTAGGTAACATATACACTGCTCCAGCTTTACTCTCCTTCTCCTTTTACATCATTATCACCTTTAAGCATTCTCAGTAAAGTGCGGTCTTTTAATTTATAGTGATGATAGAGCGCAGCGCCAGCATGACCGAGGATTAGTAACCATACCAGCCATGCCCCCATGATTTTTTTATGAAAGAAATCAATCGGCGCTTCAAACTCTTTGAACGTTAAACCAAGATATTCTCGAACAAACACATCAAACAGCCAGGTGTCTTCAAACTTGGGGATTTCGAACATGAAGAAAAAATCAGTGGCTTTACCAGTACCCAGATACCCCGTCAATGGCATGAGAATCATAATCGCATACAACACATAATGTGCAAGATGTGCTGATACATGTTGCCAACGCGGCCCAGCTTCAAGGGCGGGCTGTTCATTCATCACTCGCCAGATAATCCGCAAGATAACGATCACGCCAACACTAATACCGGCGGATAAATGCAGATCCAGTGCAATAAGATTCTCCGGAGTTTTTTTCTCGGTAAACCAGTGCCGATAATAAACGGCACAATAGGCCAGCAAAAACAACAGGGCCGTTCCCCAGTGCAACCAGCGGGCAATACGCCCATAATTTTCTGTCGTGTTCCAGTTATTCATCCCGGTATCGCTCTGCCTGACTTCATCATTGTGATAAAATGTAGCCTGTTACCCATTATAGTCCAGGTCTTTAATATGCGCGGTTTTGTACCGGTTGACCCCGAATCCGATGTCTCACAGGAACGTTTTGCCGTTATCCAAACGCCAAGGCCAACGCGCAAACGTTTTCCTGCAGGCTGTGTCGAAGTCGTGGAAAATGCAGAGATAGCAATACAAAATGCGAAAGATTCCGAACGATTGCATGCAGCACGTGTTATCGGACCATCAAAGTCATCTGAAGGGCAGTTTATTTACTATCTTGTTGAGTGGTTAGCTTAATATTAAGGAAAACTGGGGAGGCTGTCCCCGGTTTTCCGATGACCTGACGTCAGAAAATTAAACTAAGCGTTCAAATCTGGAATCAGCCGGCTTTCCAGACGAGTAATGGCATCCTTGATTTGCAACTTACGGCGCTTCAGTCTAGAGACCTGTAATTGATCCACAAAGGACTCTTCATATAGCCTCTTTATCAGCTCATCCATGTCTCTATGCTCCAGTTGTAACTGAAAAAGTCGTTCCTTCAGTTCCTGAATTTCATCATCAATTAGGCTGTACATATGAGTGGTAAGTCCCCCGATATAGACCTACTATAATAACAGAATAGACTCAGACAGATAATGGCATGAGAAGTAAAAGTGCCTGTACCAAATGAGAATAATTGTGATTTGTCACCGCCCCTTTTACTTTTGAAGGCCTGGCTTAATAATTAGAGAAAGCTAACTTCTGATTCCGGTTTACTTTTTATGAATCTCATTGACATGATTGGTACCGTCGCAGGCATATTCACGACGATTGCCTTTATCCCGCAGGTCATCAAGACATGGACGACCCGTTCAGCCGGTGACATCTCACTATT
>JAOULB010000248.1 GCA_029882235.1 Gammaproteobacteria bacterium
CATGACAGGAGGCACAGTTATCGGTAATCGATGAGTGATCAACCACCACGCCTTTAAAACTTGTTGTACTAAAGTGGCATAACCGACAGTCATCTGTCGTCGGAATATGATTAATGTGTTTGCCCGCAGTGATCTCACCATTGTGACAGGACGAACAGGCAACGGGAGGATTAACAATAGCTGGATCATGATCAAACACACCAAAGGCAAAAGATCCGGAGACATGGCAGGCACTACAATCTTTATCCGTCAGCATGTGGTTAGCATGTTTAACCGGTGCCGCAGGGAAGTCACTTCCTGTCACATGACACACACTACAACCGTCCGTGATGTTGGTGTGATCATAAATCGCATTAGCAAAGTTACCACCACCCAGACCATGGCAGCGACCACAGTCGGATGCGGTTAAGGGGTGATCAACGGCATCGGATTTACTTCGTGCGCCAATGGTATTGCCTTCTTCATGACAGACCAGACAGGGCATGATGCTTGGCGAAACCAGGCGGTGATTATAAAAACCACTGCGACTAAAAGTAGTAATGTTATGACAGACACCACAGTCTACCGCCATAAAGGGATGACCTTCTGTCTGGCCCACCGCATTACGGCCATTATGACAACTGCCACAATTATCTTCTATTGTACTGTGATCAACATGTGCGGGATTAAAAGCTGAAGTCGTATGACAGGCAACACAGTCGGTTGTGGTCTCGGCATGACCCTCATATTTACCCACTGCTGTTTTACCGTTATGGCAGGTCGTACAGGGGATAGTTACATTACTATGATCATAACTACCGTCTGGCCGGTGCTCTAAAAAGCTTACCGTATTATGACAGTCGGTACATTCTGCTGTTGTCGCGATATGAAATTCCGATTTACTCACTGCAAGTCCTGTCGCATGACAACTGCTACACGTTCCCATTACTTCCTGATGATCGGTATAACGCGTCAGGTTAAAACCAAAGGTGGTATGACAGGCCTCACACATATTACTGGTTGCAATATGATTCGACGATTTTGCAGGTACGGAATTAAATGGAAAACTATTGGCATCAGAATAACGCCCATCATGACAGTCTTCACAACGTGATGAATACCGTATATGAACATGAATACCGGTCAGGTGATCACCGGGGTTCGACACTTCAACCAGCGCAATTGCGCGTTGGCTGTTTGTACTGCCTGAACGCACAGTGAGTTGCACCATATAACTACCGACAACATCACCCACAAAGCTGGGTGTAGCCGTGTCGGAATTTTGTAGCACAGCCTTACTGCCATATGGTTTAGAGGTGAATGACCAGGAATAGCTTAGAGGATCAGACAAAGTTGTTGCCGAAGCACTGCCATCCAGTGTTACCGTCTCACCCACGCGTACCGCAACAATCAAACCGGCATCGGCCTGTACCGCATCGGAATTGGCATCAGATCCACCACTCGAAGAAGAACCACCGCCACACCCCGAATTGAGGACGACCGCAAGTAGCAGGATTACAAACCCTGCGAACATTCTTATATGCGGCATACTCCTCACGGCAATCCCTCACCCTGTGTTTTTCTTATTGATGATTATTTGTTCAAAACGGAACGGGAGTATATTAAATAAGAGTAATGCTGTTGCGATTAGATCTATAGAATGAGAGCTGGCTCACATTCAACATGAGCTATATCACTCAATTGTTTCGCTCAAGCGGCTGTATTTATACTTAGTCTAATCTTAAGAGTTCTTTTTGATATTTATCCAGCACATTGCATCAACTGGCAATCTGTCTTTATTAGTTAAAATCTTTTCGCAGGAAAAACGCGTTGCGCGGTATTGGTGTTTTGACATCACCTTGTCAAAGGCAGTCAAAATTTCTGACGAGGATAGTAGTTTGTTGACATATTTGTTTGTTGAATCTTTTACTGACCGTCCTTGTTTTTTATTCCAGTTGGGGTCTGTAGCTGCGTGCGATGAAATAAATGCACTGATCCAATTATAAGAGACTAGCCGCCCCAGGAAAATACTTCTCACCTCAGATAGCTTATCGATGTCAGGATGCTTCATTGCCTGATCAAGTGCAGGCAGCAAAGTCTTTTCTGCAATATTGCAATAATTGAGATCGTCATCTTTTCCTCGAACGACAATCGTGCCTGTCTGTCCCTTAACTGCATTATGAATAATAATTATATTGCAGCCATTCACTCGTTCTTGATGCAAAATATTGGTGACACCACTGTATGACGATGCACTATAGAAGATGAATAAAAAACACAAAATATTTTTCTTCAACATACTGCTTATTTTAGTCTTCCTACATTTAAATTGCACTACCAATAAACAAAAAAGCCCCGCATGGGCGGGGCTCTTGAAAAAATATTTAAAAATATTCTTATGGTTGTACGTATTTATAACCTTTCTTCTGGAAGTCACCAATTGCTGTGACACCCGCTGTTACATATTCAACGCCCTCAATCATTTCAGCCGTTGCGCCTCCAGCAGTCTCTAGGCTTGATGGTAAACGGTTTGCCTTGATGTAACCGCGTGTTGTGTTCTGACAGAAGTAAAATTTTACTCCCTGTGCGATCAGACTTTTTGTCAAACCTTCAAACTGGTTTCGTCCTGTTACCGCATTATCTACACCTTTACCATCAAATCCTTCGTTTTTCAGGATTAACGGTGCACCGCCACTGTGAACAACAGCAACCATTTCATAATCTTCGCCCTGAACCATGCCATGGGTGATTTCATAATCTTTAATCATATTTACCATGTTGCCAAGGGCATAAGGGCGAGTACAATCAGCGTTAGCTACTGCATCACGACAGAACTTATTCACCTGCATGACGATCTTAACTTTATTGCGCTTATCAAGACAACGCGTTGCATCTTGAGAACCAGGACCAAACTCACCATCAAGTGTCTTACCTGTTACAAGACCGACTGGACATAGATCATCATCGTCATCAGCCATCACAGGTGTTACCCCCAATAGAGCGACCAACGGTAAAACTGTAAGCATAAATTTCTTATACATTGAACTTCCTCCATCTATGTATTTTACTTTTTTAGTTATGAATCTATTTGTATGAAGCTTTAGACTGCTTCCAACCATGCTTATATAAAAATATCAACATAGCTTTTCATTATGTGCGAAAACGCACAATAACTAATGTGCTTTTAAGTACAGACAGAAAGCTTTCACATGATTTTATATTTGGAAAATATGATAATTTTCTTGACGAAAATACTAAGGGATAAATTCTAACGATATTCTCGATAAGTATATCGTTTCTTTTTTGCATTTATTGTTATTCTAAATCGAAAGCGTTTAACTTCATGACCATCTTCGGCTTTGGCTGTTATAACAACAATATTTTTTCTCCGCGGCATGCAGGAAATATCTTCAAGCCATATTCTGGCCTGTTCGTTATTCAACTCTGGAAAAGTAAAGCCATGATCAACAATGAAGCTGTTTCCATCCTTACTAGGTCTGACCATGTCAACAAACACCATTGCATGACCATCGATATAGGCCTTGATGAGGCGAAATTCGCCGATGGTCTTGCCTCGACCCCAGGTACCGCAGGAAGAAATTTCATGAATGGAAGCAAAATGTTTTGCTCTCAACTCTTCATAACTCACCAGCTTACCTTCGGCATGGGCTGAACTGAAAAGGAAAACGACTACGGGTATTAGCAGGAATTTCATTACGATCTCAAGAACGACAAACAGATAAGTCAGCAGTGATCCTGCTGGGAATCCGGATTCTACCCTATTTCCTTATAAAAATCATGATTAAAATGGCTAATTGACCCATTTTCAGTCCATTAAAGCCTAATCGACAGGTGCGGGCTGCTCATCCTTAGGTGCACCCTCATCACATTTTTTGCACTTGAGTTTGTTGCCGACTGTTTTGTCTCGACCTTCTTTTGTTGTCACCCAGGGCCGTTTCGTCCAGGGCGGTTGATGACGTACATGCTGATTATGGCCACACTCAAGCTGCGCCACCCAGTGATCTTCTTCATCTTTATGAAAGCCGGTGATTTTTTGTTTCATACGTGGACAGAATACAGAGCTTTGGAATAAATGAATTTAACTGCCGCCACCTGTACTCTGTCCGCCTATAAAGCTATTTATAAATCTTCATTC
>JAOULB010000247.1 GCA_029882235.1 Gammaproteobacteria bacterium
GTTAATATACCTATTAATAACGACGCTCAATGCGACCAGCTTTAGGAATTTGCCATGAGTTGTGACTGAAACAGCGTGTGAGTGAAACACAGGAATACCCAACAAAATTAGTGGGATATTAATCAGGCTATTAGTTGTCGAGTGTGCTTTTGAAGACCCAGGCAAAGCCTACACCCAGCATCAAGGAAGCGATAATCTCTTTTAACTTAATAACAAGATCAACGGCATCAATACCATCCAGATTTAGATTCAGTATATAGCTGTGATGACAAACTTACATCTGCTAGATCAATTTCAAATAACTCTTCCAGCACTTCACACTGCGCCAATGTGAAGTATGAACACGTCATATTTGCTTTCTTACTCACGCTCCTGCCCCAAGCGTGCAATATACCCTAAATTGTATCTGTAACAAAAATACTTTTTATAAGTGTTTGATTTAAGATTAGATTTTCTCTAAGTAGTAAGTTTATAAAGCATCGGTGAGTCTGACAGAGCACCACTGCGACCCGTGGTCACCACCGCATAGGGAAGCTCATTTCCCAGCTGGCTGAACAGGGCAGAATATTCCCCAGCAACACAGGCACTGATATCAATCCACTGGCCTTCTTTATTTTCCTGCAGTATTTTCGAGAAATCATAGCGACCCAGTATGGAATAAAGATTCTCGCCAGAGGCCTTGGCATAGGCTTCTTTCAGGGTCCACAAAATATAGAAAGTGTGAATTAACTTCGCTGGGGATTCATACTGCAATAATTGTGTTTCATTCGTATGGAAGTAATTCTGCGCCAGCCTGAAAACATCACGCTTCGACTTATATTTTTCAACATCAACACCAATCCTGCCCTGTGTACTCATACCAACCAGAACAAGACCACCAGAATGGCTAATTGAAATATCGACCTGGGTAAAACCATCATTCCTGAGCTCAGGTCGCCCTGATTCCGCTCGTCCAATTTGCCAGTATTCAGCAGGCTTGCCAAACTCGTCGCTGAGGAGCTGCTTTGTCAATGCACGCCCGAGAGCAAACTCATGTTGTCGGCCAGCTGATTTCAGTGTACTGAAATATTCCCTGTCCGCCGCATCCAGATATTTATTGACCAGAAAATCCAGATCGGTTGTGCCAGGGGTATAGCGTGAATAGACAAGCAGTGATTCAGACTGACTCATAACATCCTGCGGGAAATGAAAAGACCAACAGTTTACAGTTTAAGGAGTTCTGGCTGACACCACCAGTCAGGATTTACAGGCGAAAAAAAACCACGCCGCAGCGTGGTTTTTGGGGTATTAAGCGTGAGCTTATACACAGCCCGTTGGCTTGGGCAGACCACCATATTTAGTGATCGGCTTCATTGGGCCGGTCATCCACTGTTTGAACATTTCTTTCTGATCTGCGCCCATATATTTGGCGAACTTACGAATCGGTGGAACCGAACCATTATCATCAAAGTATTCACGTGCCTTCAGCACCTGTTCCCACTTTTCATCGGTCATTTCAAAACCATCAGCCTCAGCCATGGCCTTGCCAATTTCCTCGGTCCAAACACTCATGTCTCGCAGGTAACCATCACCATCGCGTTCTGGTAAATCCATATCTAAAACCTCATTTCTAATAATTAAACTCGAGAATTGCCGGGTCTAATACCCATGCTAATTTATTGGCATTTAAGTATATCTGAGTGATTTTGTCAACTATTATTTCTTGCCAGCTTGCTCTTTTCACACTGGCCTGGAATTTCAGTCTGATATCCCATCCAGTACAGGATACACCTGTTCAGCTTCGACCAGTAGATTTCATCTGCATTCTCAAACATTTATTCCAAATCATAGAACCAGTATATTATGTAGCGCGCCTTTACTGATCTGGAACAAAAAAATGCCTGCTGAGCAACAAACCAACTTTATTGCCGATCTCCTCCAGAGTCTTGAGCCTTACATGGTTTATGTTAATGATTACCCTTTTATAAAATCAGTTGCGATTTTTTTTCTGGCCATTTTTGTCGCCAGGCTTGCCACCATTATTCTGGCACGAGTCATTGGTCGCGTTGCCCGTCTCACAAATATAAAATGGGATGACCATGTCATTGAGTTACTGCATCGCCCCTTATTCTGGACGGTGATTTTCATTGGCCTGCTCACGGCCTTATTACCTTTAAAATTACCTCAGGCTGTTGCGTCATTGATCACTTCAATCGCAGCGACCTTGTTAATCATCGTCTGGTCAAGCTTCCTCGCACGTATCTCAAGACTTGTACTACAAAGCATGAGTCAACATCGCCATGCCAAATCACTGGTGCAACCACAAACCCAGCCCCTGTTTCAAAACCTGGGCTTCATTTTTATATTAATTATCGCCACCTATTTTATCTTCCGTGCCTGGCACATCGACATGACCGCATGGCTGGCCTCAGCCGGTATCGTCGGTATCGCGATTGGTTTTGCCGCTAAAGATACATTGGCGAATTTATTCTCTGGCGTGTTTATTCTTGCCGATGCGCCTTACAAGCTCGGTGATTATGTCGTGCTCGATAGTGGCGAACGCGGCAAGGTCACCGCGATTGGCCTGCGTAGTACACGTCTACTCACCCGTGACGATGTGGAGATCACCATTCCCAACGCCATCATGGGTAATACGCGTATCACCAATGAATCCGGTGGGCCGTATGAAAAGTTTCGTATTCGTGTGAGTGTCGGTGTGGCCTATGGTTCGGATATCGATCAGGTCAAAGCGATTTTGATGGACATTGCCACCAATGAAGAACATGTCTGCAAAGATCCGGAGCCGCGAGTACGCTTTAGAAAATTTGGTGCCTCGAGTCTGGATCTGGATCTCATGTGCTGGGTGAACAAGCCAGAAGAGCGTGGTCGCGTTGTTGATATTCTTAATACGGCAGTCTACAAACGCTTTAATCAGGAAGGTGTTGAGATACCTTATAGCAAACACGACTTATATATAAAGGAAATGCCAAAGTAACTTTGAAGTAGATTAATTTAAGTTTGCTGTAATTGTTGATGAAGCGATGTCAGATCACCCAGCACCCATAAGTCTATAATTTTATTCTCCGCAAAAGTAAATAAAGCGGCGCCGGCCCAGCTCACCGCTTTACCTGTTTTGTCATAACCCAACAAGTGTCCGACATGTTTGCCACTAAATCGCATTTTGGCGAACGCCTTGTTGTCATTACACAGCAGTTCTTCAATCGCGCAGTGATAATCGCTTAAGGCCTGATGCACCATCTCAACATAGTCACAAAACTCATCCGGCCCGTTTTTTTCATCACCCAGTGA
Source organism: Gammaproteobacteria bacterium (assembly GCA_029882235.1). GTDB lineage: Bacteria > Pseudomonadota > Gammaproteobacteria > UBA6429 > Thiohalophilaceae > JAOULB01. The sequence goes on from JAOULB010000247.1 coordinate 3,289, forward strand.
ACCGCGAAACTGAAATTGTTCATGGATGATCTCTGTAACAAGTTCAAGATTATGTTTGTTCCAGATTTCATCATAAAACAATCTGACGATGGATTCGTTTGCTTTCATAATAACTCTATCGGTTTAAGCACGCTCTGTGCCTGTACTCTAACTGAATTCTGTGACTATAATCCAGCAGCCTCATTCAACATCCTGAACTCACCTTACGGATAAGATGATAATCGACTATGTTTCGAACAGTTCGCATCACATCAGTTTTGTTTTTTTACTTTTCAATTCACAGCCTCGTTTATGCTGGTGAAGTACTGCATAGTTTTGTTGACCATGAAGACGATCATTTTTTCTTACAGTTAGAAATGCGCGTGAATGCCCAGCTTGATAGTGTGAGGACCGTACTGCTTGATTTTAATAAACTGACCAAGGTTAACAATAATATTATCTATAGTCGTTTGCTGGAAAGCACAGGCCAACAACATAAGGCCATGGTCATTACCGAGGGTTGTATCTGGTTTTTCTGCAAGACCTTAAAACAGGTACAAACGATTAAAGAACTGCCCAACGGTTATCTACTCGTCGAGACGCTACCGAAACAAAGCGATCTGGAGTTTGGTAATATCCTCTGGCATGTGCGCGCTGAGGGCAAAAAAACACTCATCAGCTATAGCGCCGATTTTATCCCGGGCTTCTGGGTACCCCCATTGATTGGTCCATGGTTAATGAACAATCGTCTGTTGGCTGAAGGCAAGGAAACAATTAATGGCATTGAACGTGAGGCAAAACGACGTGCAGGACAAAACCTTTAGCCTTCGTCTATTAGACTGGTTTGATCAACACGGCCGCCACGACC
>JAOULB010000249.1 GCA_029882235.1 Gammaproteobacteria bacterium
AAAAGTCCTGGATACAGAATTTTTATCTGCGCGTACGGGGCATCATACGCCGGTTATGTTGTGGGGGCCGCCTGGAATCGGCAAGTCACAAATCATTGCACAGATCGCCGCCAGTCATGAGGTACCACTGATTGATATTCGTCTATCACAAATGGAACCCAGTGACTTACGAGGCATCCCCTTTCGAAATAATGAACTAGTTGAATGGGCCATCCCGGCAATGCTGCCTGATGCAAAACGTCATGGCAAAGAGGGTATTCTGTTTCTGGATGAAATCACCTCCGCACCACCCAGCGTATCGGCGGCCGCCTATCAGTTGATTCTTGATCGTCGTCTGGGCGCCTATGAAATTCCAGCAGGCTGGGCTATTTTTGCTGCCGGTAATCGGCAGGGTGATCGCGGTGTAACCTACAGTATGCCTGCACCTCTAGCGAATCGCTTTTCACATTTCGATTTTGATTTGAATCTCGATGACTGGGTTGCCTGGGCCTATCAAAATGAAATCGATGATCGCATTATCGCTTTTGTACGTTTTCGTCCTGAGCTGTTATTTGAATTTGATCCGGCACATAACCCCACTGCATTTCCATCACCACGCTCGTGGGAGTTTGCGCATCGTGCACTACAGAAGTTTCATGATCTCCCTGATTTGTTATTGGGATCCTTGCAAGCCTGTGTCGGGCCAGCAGCTGGGATCGAATTAAACGCCTTTATTACCAATCTTGATCAGATGCCTGATCTTGATGCCATCTTACGAGGTGAAGAGGTCCCCGTACCGACAGAGATCGATCTGCAGTACGCGGTGGCATCATCACTGGTTGGTCGTGCGATTCGCGCCAAGGCGACTGATGATTCAATCACCATCATCGGCCACATTCTGACCTATGCGGGCACATTCCCACAACGCGAGATGGGCGTCATGCTGGTTTCTGATATGCATCGCGCTATTGGCGAACTGTTATTTGCGGTACCTGAATTTACCAACTGGTCGAATGCTATAGCAGACTTAATGCTTTATGAGGGTTAGAGATTTTTTAACACAGAGGCACAGAGGTCACTGAGTGCGCCAAGGTGTTAAATTTTTATTTAAACATTTCTCTGTGTTCCCTGTGACTTTGCGTTGGGTTTTAAAGATTAATTATCATGTCTATCAAACAGGACAATGAAACCAAGATCGCTGCGGCACGTACGCGACTGATTATTGATAAACCCTTTTTGGGTGCGTTGGTACTACGTTTGCCTGTGATCGAGGCCAATCCGGAGTGGTGCAAGACCACCGCAACGGATGCGCGCAACTTTTATTACAATCCTGAATACATCGAACAGCTTTCATTGAGTGAAACCGAATTCATACTTGCTCATGAAGCCTTGCACTGTGCCTTATCGCATTTTGCCCGGCGCGAACATCGTGTCAAACATCGCTGGGATGTCGCCTGCGACTTTGCCATTAATCCCATCCTTATTAAGGAAGGTCTGCAACAACCCCCGGGTACTTTGTCTGAGAAATCTTATGAAGGTATGACGGCAGAAGAGATCTATCCTTACATCGATGAAAATGATGATCAGGAAACACTGGATCAACATATCTATGATGAAAACGAATCTTCCTCAAAGAATCAGCAGAACAAACCACCACCACAAAAGCCAGATTCATCGGGTGAATCAAATCAGGATCAAAATGGCGAGCAACCACCGCCACAAGGAGGGAGTAAAGCTGAACAGGATGAGAATCAGGAAGGTGGTAAGAATGGTGTGAGTCAACCACCACCATTAGGTCATGAAGAACGTGAATCATTAAACATTCAATGGCAACAACGTCTAGCCGGTGCGGCGCAACAGGCGATGCAGGCTGGTAAGATGGATGGTGATATGGCGCGGCTGGTCGATTTTCTGTTACAGCCACGCTTACCCTGGCGTATGTTACTGGCGCGCTATATGTCTGGCATTGCGCGTGATGATTATAGTTATACGCGACCCTCGAATCGTCGTGGCGATCCGGCAATTTTTCCAAGCCTGCGTAGCTCACAGGCCGAGCTGGTTGTCGCTGTCGATACCAGTGGCTCAATCAACCATGATGAACTGAATGATTTTGTATCAGAGATCGATGCGATTAAAGGGCAGATACGCGCACGCATTACTTTTATCGCCTGTGATTCAAAGTTTGCCGCTGATTGCCCCTGGGTGTATGAGCCCTGGGAAGAATTTAGTTTACCTGAATCCATTAGTGGCGGTGGCGGCACAGATTTTACGCCGGTATTTAACTGGGCCGATACACAGGATCGTGCACCAGATTTATTAGTTTACTTTACCGATGCGGAAGGTAAGTTCCCGGATGCCATGCCGAACTATCCCGTGTTATGGTTAGTAAAAGGAAAACACCCAACTCCGTGGGGACAGCGGATACAATTGAATTAGTTTTATGATGCAGTCACAACTCTCGAATGAAGACAACTTGCGCTTAAATGTCCTGCTCAACCAGGAGGTGCACTCGATCCGCATTGATGAAGGCAAAATGCTGTTGCATGGCCTGACCGACAAGGGCGAGGCCAAAATCAAATTATCGCCGAATTGTCGCAATGATGCTTATATCCGGCGGGTAAAAGAAATGATCTCCAGCCATGTGCTTGGTTCACCCGGCGGATACCCGGTATATATAAAGAGATGGACCCGCATGGGTCATGCTCGAGATAACAGTCTTGAAAATCTGCTCAAGCTGGGTGAACCTGAAGCCGTAGTTGCGGTTGTACATTCCAAAGGCCTGACCGATGAACTGGCGCGTCGTGCCTGGTGGGCCATGGCCAGTGCCGAAAATGCGCGACGTATGTTAGAAAAACAGGCCGTTGCTGAAGGTGCCATGGGGCGTACACTGGCTGAGTTCCTGCTTGAGTTTTTACCCTTTGAAGAACAGGCGCGCGATATTATCGATAGCGTGCGATTGGTATTACAACCTGAGCTCATTAATGAACAGGAACGAGAAAGTCTGTGGTCAAAAGGGCAACGCAAATCGGTTTATAAAGTAGGATTCATGCTGGCGATACCTGATGAACTGCCCGAGCCTGTTGCGGCACATCCCGATTGGGAACAGACTAAAACCGAACTCACAGGGCTGATTGAACAGAATAATCAACATGCAACACAACTCGAACGCGTGCTCAGTAGTGCCGGACAAACATTTATTAACACGGTTGAAACAGTATTAAAAAAACCATCCAATCAGGATGCTGTGGTTATGAGCCTGGAAGCCATTCGGCAATATTTTTCCGATCTGCGTTTACCCGGTGAAGCCTGTCGCGATATGGCGAGTATTGAACAACAGATCGAGCAGACCTGTCAGCCCGATCAGACAAATGCACCTGAAACATTATCAGCATTGCTGACATCTAATCCTGAACAAGCCGATTACATCAAGGCGATGATGAAGCTGGCCAGTGTCGGCGTGGATGTTGTGAATCCAATTTTTGCTCAAACCGATGCGATTGGTAATGTCATGCGTCGTAAACTCGAACCTGTGATCGCGCCCATACTTGAACAATGTAAAATTTTAAAGGCAGGGCGATAAATGAGTCTGAACTTTTCAAATCAGGCCGTTAGTCTCAAGGTCAGATTATCTGAACAGGTGATTGATCGCCACATCCCTGCGTCACCGTACATAGTCGGTGAAGAACTGGCACGACAGATCAATGATTACGTCAGAGAACACGAGCTGGGCTATTATCCTGCGATTGATTTTTTTATTGAAAATGGCGGAATCGAAAAAGATCTACTTGATGCGGCGAGTAACATCTCCTGGGTTATTACCAGCATGGTACGAGAAGAAATCACAACAAGATTGCGTCCGGTATTTGCATCATTAAAATTTGATTCGCTGTTAACCACGGCGTTTACCATTCCACCAGTACGACCCGGGCAAAACAATGCCTATCAACGACTGGTCGAACACTACACACCCGATCAGGTCAAAATAAATCTCACTGCAACTTTATTACAGAAAGAGTCAAACACCCAGGATATGGAACAACTCACTCGACATTTAGTGTGTCGCTGGCTCAAAAATAGATTCGAAGAACTTGAAATCACTGCGGTGCAGACCGTGTAAATAATATAAAGGAACCACCATGGCCGAAGTTAT
>JAOULB010000251.1 GCA_029882235.1 Gammaproteobacteria bacterium
TCGACCTGTCTGCTGGCTTCAAGCTCAATTTTTTCCTGCGCGGCGATTTCAGCTGCAGGGCCAATCATCATGACATTACCGGCCTGGCGTTTAGACAAACCTTTTGTTTTGAGGATGATATCCAGTGCCTGATCCCAGGGTACATTTTTCAATCGCAGGGTTAAGTTGCCCGAAACGGCATCACTGGTGACCATGTTAATACCGGTGAAATCAGCAATAAGTTGTAATACCGCACGAACTTCAATGTTCTGGAAGTTGAGCGACAGGCGTTCGCCTTTAAATCCAAACCGATTTTTCCGTTTCTTTTCTTTATCTTCTTTAGTGATTGGTTTTACATCAATGGTGAATTTGTTATCGGTTTGGTAGGCAATATGATCAAAGCTACCTGTTGATGCGATGACCATACGGACATCGGCACCCTGTTTGAAAGAATCAACAGTCCGCACAGGTGTGGCAAAGTCGATTACATCAAGTCGACGTTCCAGTTCTTCAGGCAGCTTAGTATTTTGTACAGTAACAATGACCTGGCCACCGCGTTTGGACATATCAATCGCAGTATTTGGATCGGTTAAGGTAACCACAACGCGACCTTCGCCTTTTTCACCACGACGAAAATCAATATTTTGAATTGCTTTACCAAAGCTTGGGGTACTTGCCCGAGCTGTCTGCCGAGGCGCTGGAGAGCTTCCTGAGCCACTTGAGTTCAGAGTAACAATAACGTCATTGCCATCGATCTTTGTTTGATAGCTCACCAGTCGAGTCAGGTTGATGACAACGCGGGTACGACCACCAGCTTCAACTGCAGTTACACTACGGGCAGCGCCAACACCAATGGTTTTATTCTTGCTGGGCAAACGGCTAGAGGTGTTGGGGAAATCCAGCGCTATACGTGCCGGGTTATCAATGGTAAAGCTGCCAGGCTCACTGGCAGGGCCTGATAGTTTGAGTCGAAGTTGTATTTGATCGCCAGGTAAGGTGCTATAACTGATCGAATCCAGCGTATTGTTTGCTGTATCGAGCAGGGCTGCTGAGGCAGCGTTTAGTACCAACATCAATGGCAATAGTGCATAAAACCGATAGTGGTTTAGTATTGAGCCATTTCCCCGGAACACACGTATATTTTTTATGTTGCTCATGTTGCTAATCTCCGTTTGAGCATTATTCGCTTAAAGCCAGCGATGCTTCACGATCAATCCAGCCGCCAGTGCCGCTGGGTATAATTTCAACCAATTTAATATTTGTTTCTGTTATCGAAATAATTTTGCCGTAGTTCTTACCGATGTAGTTACCAACCTGGACACGATAAACTGCGCTATCAGGTGAGGCGACCAGACCCCAGCGAGCACCGCTTTTTTCAAGGTGTCCGACAAATATCAAAGTATCAAGTGGATATTGTTCTAATGGTTCACGTTTGCGGTTCATGTTTGGACGCAGGCTGGTATCGATTGATGCCACTTCCTCTACATGCGGTACAAAAGGGTCACGTACCTCTTCTGGTTTATAAACAAAAGTCTCATAGGGTTTGATCTCAGGTAAAGGATCAATACGTCCCTTCTGTGATGCCTTAACCTCTTCAATATAAGAGTCAAGATCACCATAGCGACCACTACTACAGGCGCTCAGAATTAGTATCGAGCCAAGCACTAGTATGGCTTTAAAATAATGGGCAGTTGTTGAGTGATGATTTAATTGAGTCATTATCAAGTCCTGCTATTATCGCCCGCGTTGTTTCTTTCTTGCAGCCGCACGATTCGCGGCAACTTCTTCCTGATCGAGATAACGATAGGTTTTGGCTGTCATGTCCATGGTCAACTGACCACCTTCTTTCTCGCTTTGTATTTCAATATTATGCAGAGTCACGATTCGTGGTAATGCTGCAACACCGCTAACGAAGGTGCCAAATTGGTGGTAGCTGCCCGTCATGGTCATTTTGATCGGTAACTCCGCGTAAAAATCGACAAATGTTTCATTTTCTGGTTTGAACAGTTTGAATTCGATCCCACTGGATAAACCTGTTTGTGAAATGTCTACCAGCAAGTCATCGACTTCAGTTTTACTGGGGAGCTGACGAAGCATGGAACCAAAGGATTCCTGCATTTCCTTCATCTGGATCTTGTAGGCATCCAGATTAACGGCCTTTAAATATTTTGTCTTAAAGGTCTGTTTTAAGGTTTGTTCCTGACGTTCAACATTTTCCAGTTTTTGTATCTGGCCGGAAAGATCAACAACATAGCCCAGGATCAGGATCAGAATACAAACAAAAGCAACAAAGAATATCTTGACCGGAATCGGCCAGCCGCCCATGTTATTAAAATCAATTTCACTCAGATCAATATCTTTCATTGTCCTGTCCGTTTACCTGGTTTATTGACCTTGTTCGTTGCCTGCTCCGTTTTGTTTACCTGTGCGGCACGTAATACAAAAGCGCGATTGCTTTCTGATTTTTTCTTATCAGATTTGATCACATCCAGCTTGGGGTTGCCTAACCAGCTGGATGAATCAATGTTTCGCATAAAGGCCGAGACACGTGCATTTGATTGTGCGATGCCTTCTATAGTTAAGCTCTTATCTTGTTGAGTAAATTTCTTAAGATGAATGCCATCAGGAATCTGGCGAGCCAGTTCATCAAACAGATGTACAATCTCTGGTCGATTCTCCTGCAGGCGCTGAATAATTTTCATACGATCAAGCAGGTTTTGTTTGGCCTTTTCAAGATTACTGATTTCAGTCAGTTGTTGATCAACATTCGCGATTTGACTCTGGAGGTAATTATTACGGGCATTTTGCGAACTGATTTGACGCGAAATTTCCAGATGGGCAGCCAGAACAATCAGGACCATTAACACAGCAGACAAACCAGTTATGGTCATTAACTGTCGTTGTTGTTCTTGCCTACGATCCGAACGCCAGGGTAGTAAGTTAATATGTGCCATTAGTCAAAACTCCTTAAAGCCAGACCACAGGCAATCATTAATGAAGAGGCATCGTTGGTTAGACTCTGTGCTTTAACACGCGATGCGATCGTCATATGCGTAAACGGGTTTGCAATGGTTGTCTGCACACCAAGTTTATTAGCTATCATGTCATCAATGCCGCTGATCATGGCACTGCCACCGGCAAGGACGATGTGATCAACATTGTTATAGGCACTGGATGAGAAAAAGAACTGTAAAGAGCGACTAACCTGTTGGGTCATAGCTTCTTTAAAGGGTTCCAGAACTTCTGGGACGTAATTATCTGGCAGTCCACCCTGACGTTTGGCCATACCTGCTTCTTCATAGGAAAGGCCATAGCGGCGTTGGATTTCTTCGGTTAACTGTTTGCCACCAAATACCTGTTCACGAGTATAAATATTCTTCATATCGTGCAACACATTCAGTGTCGTCATGGTCGAGCCGACATCGACAATGGCAATAGTCTGGCCATAGCCCTGATCGGCAATCTGTGGTGAGACCAGCTGGAAAGCGTTTTCCATGGCATAGGCCTCAACATCAATAACCCGTGCCTTCATACCCGCGAGTTCCATAGCCGCGACTCGGACATCTACATTTTCACTGCGTGATGCTGCCAGCAGGACATCAACGCGTTCTGGATCGTTCTCAGACGGGCCCAGTACCTCAAAGTCGATATTCACTTCTTCGAGTGGGTACGGTATATATTGGTCTGCTTCTAATTCAATTTGTTGCTCCAGCTCATCTTCAGACAGGTTTGCCGGCATTGGAATAACTTTTGTGATTACGGCTGAGCCGGCGACGGCTGCCGCGGCATATTTGCAGCGAGAGCTGGACCGCTTCACCGCACGTTTAATCGCTTCACCAACGGCTTCGACATCAGAAATATTTTTTTCAATGACGGAATTGGGCGGCAGCGGCTCAACGGCATAACTTTCGACACGATATCGGTCGCCACTTTTGCCCAATTCAAGCAATTTTACTGCAGTTGAACTGATATCCAGTCCAACCAGTGGTGGCGCCTTGGGCATAAATAGGTCGTTGAAAGCCATTTTTTCCTTAAATCTCTGATGCTTACGTTAATATTATGTATAACTACATTAACTACCTCTGTCAACTATAGGGCAACTAAAAGATAATTACAATTCGTGTGGTGCT
>JAOULB010000250.1 GCA_029882235.1 Gammaproteobacteria bacterium
GTCATCCTTGATGATCTCGTCACAGCGAATGACATAGCTGTTACGCAGGCGCACCTCACCATCCGGGATCAGGCGTTTGTATTTCTTCGGTGGCACTTCCTCAAAATCGGCCCGGTCGATATAGATTTCTCGGCTAAACAGAATTTTGCGGGTGCCCATCTCCTCTTTCTGCGGATGATTAGCCACTTCCAGCTCTTCACTCTGACCTTCAGGGTAAGTGGTAATAGTGACCTTGAGCGGGTTCAGTACCGCCATACGTCGGGGGGCATTTTCATTCAGGTCGGTACGAATACAGTCTTCAAGCACCCCCATCTCGACCAGATTATCGGATTTGGTCACGCCAATGCGATCACAGAACTCGCGCACAGAGGCAGGTGTAAAACCACGTCGTCTTAAGCCCGCAATGGTCGGCATACGGGGGTCATCCCAACCATCAACATGGCTCTGCTCGACAAGTTCGGTCAGCTTACGCTTGCTCATGACGGTGTACTGTAGATTCAGGCGAGAGAACTCGATCTGCTGCGGATGACAGGGCACGTTAATATTATCCAGAATCCAGTCATACAGAGGACGGTGATCCTCAAACTCCAGTGTACAGATCGAATGCGTGATCCCTTCCAGCGCATCTGAAATGGGATGGGTAAAATCATACATCGGATAAATACACCAGGCCTCACCGGTCTGATGATGGATCACGCCATGGCGAATACGATACAAAGTTGGATCACGCAAATTGATATTTGGTGAGGCCATATCGATTTTGGCGCGTAGTACTTTGTCGCCATCCTGATATTTTCCATCACGCATGTTTTTGAACAACTCAAGGTTTTCGTCAACACTGCGATTACGATGCGGACTTTCCTTGCCCGGCTCTTTTAAGGTACCGCGATATTCTCTAATCTGTTCGGCATTGAGGTCACAGACAAAGGCCTTGTCTTTTTTTATTAACTCAACACCAAAGTCATAGAGCTGTTCAAAATAATCGGAGGCAAAATAGACCTTGTCGCCCCACTCAAAACCCAGCCATTTCACATCATCCTGAATGGATTTAACAAACTCGACATTCTCTTTATGTGGATTGGTATCATCAAAGCGTAAATTACAGACACCGTGGTAATCCTGTGCGATACCAAAGTTAAGTACAATTGATTTTGCATGACCAATGTGCAGATAACCATTCGGCTCTGGTGGGAAACGGGTATGCACACGACCGTCATTTTTTTTCGCCTCGATATCTTTATCGATGATCTGACGAATAAAATTGCTAGGCTTCTTATTAGTTTCCTGACTCATATCTGTTCTATTAAGCCTGTTGTTGTTGAATATAGATTAATGCTTTATCAATGCGTCGCAGTACGGCTTCCTGGCCAATTAAAAATACGGTTTGATCAAGATCACCCGATGGTGTTCCCCCCGTCACGGCAAAGCGTAAGGGCATACCCACCTTACCCATTTTAAGTTCGAGCTCATCGGCTACGCCATGGATAATGTCGTGGATGGCTTCTCGTGACCAGTCCGATAATTCAGATAATTTTTCTCTGACACGTGTTAACGGTTCAACCGCGGCAGCCTGCATTGATTTCTTTGCTGCTTTCGCGTCGTATTCAGTGAAATCCTGATAAAAGATGGCACAGATCTGGGCAAGATCCAGTAAAGACTTTGCTCGCTCAACCTGCATGGCAACAACCTGTTCCAGATCGGGCCCCTGTGTCGGGTCAATGTCTAATTCGCCTATATGCACGCTGAGTAAATGTGCAATTCTCGCCGGTGAATCATTCTTAATATATTGTTGATTCAACCACTGCAGTTTTTCTGTATTAAAACTTGAGGGTGCCCTGTTCACATCGGTGATATCAAATAGCTTGATCATTTCATCAAGCGAAAATATTTCCTGATCACCATGTGACCAGCCCAGGCGAACCAGATAATTCAGCAGGGCCTCGGGGAGATAGCCCTCTTCACGATACTGCATCACACTCACGGCACCATGACGCTTTGATAAGCGCGCACCATCATCACCCAGAATCATGGGGACATGGGCATACACAGGAGGTTGATGCCCCATCGCTTGCAGGATATTAATTTGCCGCGGTGTATTATTCAGATGATCATCACCACGGATAACATGCGTGATATTCATGTCCAGATCATCAATGACAACACTGAGATTATAAGTGGGAGAACCATCGGTACGGCGGATGATTAAGTCATCCAGTTCATTATTCTGAAATGTCACCTTGCCACGCACTTCATCGACAAAACTCACGACACCATCGACAGGATTGAGAAAACGGACAACATACGGTTCATGCGGACTGACGTCTTTACCCCGACAATGGCCATCGTAGCGAGGCTTTTGTTTGTTCGCCATTTGCTCTTCGCGCAGTTTTTCCAGACGTTCTTTCGAACAGTTACAGCGATAAGCCTTGCCTGTTTGAAGAAACTCGGTAATCACTTCCTGATAGCGTTCAAATCGGTGGGTCTGATAAAACGGACCTTCGTCATACTCCAGCCCCAGCCAGGTCATACCCTCCAGAATCGCATTTACCGATTCCTGCGTTGAACGCTCCAGATCGGTATCTTCGATACGCAGAATGAATTTGCCTCCATGCTTACGTGCATAAAGCCAGGAAAACAGCGCAGTACGGGCACCACCAACGTGTAAATACCCTGTGGGACTAGGTGCAAATCGGGTTCGAACAGTCATGAATTTATCTATATATGGTTTCTCGGCAGCGGGCTATTGTACTTATATATATAGAAAAAGACAGTATTTTAACCGGGCTTCAGCAGACTGGAAGCAGTGATAACGCCTGCTATAGTTATGCAGACACTATGGAGAAATAGATGCTCGATCCCATCATTAAGCTGCTCAAGGCATTGAATTCAGAAACCGACCCCGCGCAGATTAGCATGGCGCTGGCGTTGGGAATGATTGCGGGGTTTACCCCCCTGCTTAGCCTGCATAATCTTTTGATTTTACTGCTGGTGATGATTCTACGTGTGAATGGGACTGCCTTTTTTGGTGGCCTGTCTCTGTTTGCAGCCCTCGCACTGATGCTTGATCCATTTTTTCACCAGATTGGCCTGGCCGTACTCACTGCCGATGGACTCAAGGGAACATGGACAGCAATGTATAACTCGACACTTTGGCGACTGGAAAATTTCAACAATACGATTCTGATGGGTAGTCTGCTAACGGCCATTGTTTTATTTATACCCACGTACTTTGGCTGCAAATGGCTGATCCTGCGTTATCGCGACACTGTAATTGTGATGGTCAGGAAATCTCGTCTGGTACAAATATTACGTTTAAATAAATTGTTCTCTGTTATTTCTCCGAATTAGGAATAAATTATCTATGAAAAAATGGATCCGTTGGAAAGGACTAATACCGTTTGTTGTTATCGTTACAACGGTCGCTGTCTTTTTTATCTTTTTCATTGATACCTTTATTAAATGGTCAATTGAATCCACTGGCACAAAAGTTGTCGGCGCTAAAGTTGAGTTGGGCTCGGCAGACTTTAGCTTTTCACCCCTGGGCGTTCGTTTAAAATCGCTACAGGTCACTAATCCAGACAAACCCATGGAAAACATTATCGATATTGGTGACATCAGATTTAACATGAATGGCGAGTTGTTGTTATTACGCAAGCTCATCATCAAGGAAATGGTTGTCGATAATATTCAGCTTAATACTGAACGCAAAACATCGGGGGCGATCAAGGTCGAGAAGAAACCAAAAACCGAAACAGCTTCAAGCAGTGCCACACAAGGATTCAGCATTCCCGGTGTAGCAAAACCTGACATCGATAAAATATTGTCGCGTGAAACATTGAAGACCCCTGCCCTGGCAAAGGAATTTGAAGCCAATCTTGATAAATCTAAACAACAATGGAGCAATATTTCAAAACAGCTGCCTGATCAAAAACGCCTGGACTCGCATGAACAACGATTCAACAAAATAAAAAACACGAACACAAAAGATATCACTCAGATTGCGATCGCATTAAAAGAACTTAAAACGCTAAAACAGGATATCAATAGCGACATTAATCAAATTAACCAAACAAAGAAACAGGTTAGCACCGACTTTAAACAGTTAAACA
>JAOULB010000036.1 GCA_029882235.1 Gammaproteobacteria bacterium
GCTGTGCGACAACTCGGTGGCGAGGTCGTGTTACATGGTAATACCTATGATGATGCCTACCAGCATGCTCAGCAACTCGTGCAAGAAAAAGATCTGACTTTTGTTCATCCCTATGATGATCCAGAAGTCATTGCGGGCCAGGGTACGGTGGCGATGGAAATCCTAAATCAATACTCGGCGGGTATTGATGCCGTATTTGTACCCGTTGGTGGCGGTGGTCTCATCTCCGGTGTTGCAGCCTATATCAAATCTGAAAATCCGGAGATCAAAATCATTGGTGTTGAACCTGATGATGCGGCCTGTATGTATCAGGCCTTAAAACAGAATAAACGAGTTGTGCTTGATCAGGTTGGTATCTTTGCCGATGGTGTGGCAGTACGTCAGGTAGGTGAAGAACCATTCAAAATCGCGAGTGAATGCGTGGATGAAGTGCTGCTGGTTTCAACCGATGAGATTTGTGCTGCGATCAAAGATATTTTTGATGACACACGTACTGTTGTTGAACCCGCTGGCGCACTGACGGTTGCCGGGATAAAGAAATATGTCGAACGGGAGCAGCTAGAGGATAAGACCTTCGTTGGTATTGTCAGTGGCGCAAATATGAATTTTGATCGGCTGCGACATGTTGCTGAGCGTGCTGAACTGGGTGAGCAACGTGAAGTGTTACTGGCGGTGACGATTTCTGAACGACCCGGCAGTTTTCGTGAATTTTGTGAGATTATCGGTAAACGCGGTATTACTGAGTTTAATTATCGCTATGCTGATCCCAGTCAGGCACATATCTTTGTTGGCGTGCAAATGCGCCAGGATAGCGGCGGTAAGGAAGCACTGATTAAGTCTTTAACAGATAAAGATTATCCAGTGATTGATCTGAGTGATAATGAAATCGCTAAACTCCATATTCGCTATATGGTGGGTGGCCATGCTGAAGGTTTATCGGATGAACGTCTGTATCGATTTGAATTTCCAGAAAGACCGGGTGCTTTATTACGTTTTTTGAATCATATGGGGCAAAAATGGAATATCAGTCTGTTTCACTATCGTAATCACGGTGCGGACTATGGTCGCGTACTGGTTGGTATACAGATTCCTGCGGGTGATGATGAGGAATATCATAAATTTCTGCAGGGACTGGGCTATCGCTGGTGGGATGAGAGTGATAATCCTGCCTATGCACTCTTTTTGGGCCGCTGATCGATAACTTCTCGTAAATATTTCCCGCAAACATAAAAAAAGGGCCTGTGAACAGGCCCTTTTTAACTTACTTTCGAGGTTTCCCTCTTGCTTACCGCTTTTTGCGACGAGCTTTCTTTTTAGAAGCTTTTTTCTTAGCCTTCTTCTTAGCTTTCTTTTTAGCTTTTTTCTTAGCCTTCTTCTTGGCTTTCTTCTTAGCTTTTTTCTTAGCCTTCTTCTTGGCTTTTTTCTTAGCCGTTTTCTTGGCTACTTTCTTCTTACTCTTCTTCTTAGCTGTTTTTTTCTTAGCTACTTTCTTCTTACTCTTCTTCTTACTCGTTTTTTTCTTCGTTGCCATGGTTAAAACCCTCCGTTGGACACTTGAGTTTCCGTGAGTATAGCTAAGTTGAAATAAAAAGCTAGTGTAGTAGATCAATTTCTTGTTGTTAGCTACTGTTTCTTATCATTTTTATAAAAAATTCTATAAAAATTACTCTTTAAGATAAAAATTTAATCATGAAAACAGAATTTTTATAAAATTTTTCTCTTATAACGTCAAAATTTTGCTATTTAGATAAAAATTTTTATAAGAAATGGCAAAATTTACTGTTTTGATCAAAATAATTTATCCTAAACGATTAAATTTTTATAAAAACGATGAACATTTGAACTGAATTTGTATAAATTAAGGAAAAATTGTTTATAAAGTGTCGAAAAATTTTACGCAAAAGAAAATATTTGCAGAAATTTTAATCAAAATTTCTTAAATCTTTGTGTGTAGAAGCCAGTGACAAGAAAAATTTAGCGGTTTATGAGTTAATTTCTTTAATTGCAGACAATTTTTTGACGTAATACTTCGATGAAAGGGAAATATTTTTAAATTTTGGAGATATTTAAAGCAAATTCTAATCAAATTAGATCAAATTAAGCCTGAAATTGGCTTAATGAATAAAATTTTTCATAAAAATATTAAATTATTTATCTGCTGAGCCTTATTTTTCCTGTTTAAGAATAAAATCCCAGTGTTTTTTCTCTACTGGCATAACAGAAAGCCTATTACCACGTGCTAGCAAACGCATATTCTGCAGCGTTTTCTTCTCTTTTAGCTCAGTAAGTGTAATGGTGCGCTTAAATTTACGTACATAACGAATATCAACCATAAACCAACGCGGATTATCCGGATCACTCTTCGGATCATAGTACTTACCATTGGGATCAAAGGCAGTAAAGTCTGGATAACCTTCCTGTACGACCTCTGCAATGCCAACAATACCGGGCTCTTTACAGTTTGAATGGTAAAAAAACACCTGATCACCGACTTTCATCTCATCTCGCATCATATTGCGGGCCTGATAGTTACGTACACCGTCCCAATGTTCGGTTTGCTTAGGCATTTTGATTAGATCATCGATACCGAATACATCGGGCTCGCTTTTCATTAACCAGTATTTCATGTTGTTCTCACTATCAGGTTTATATCAGGCTGGTGGGATTATACCCGAATCATATTTTTGCATCAGAGGGTATAGATTTTCTCTTCTGTGGCAATAGTGTTGAGTGGTATGTCCCAATTTTGCGCAGGAAGCTGTTCGACACATTGAAATTCATACGCCAGTCCAATTAAACGGGGTTTACGCCAGTGTGAACGAGATTTTAGGAACGCCAGTGTACGATCATAGAAGCCGCCACCCATACCCAGGCGATTACCCTGCATATCAAAGGCAACCAGCGGCATTAGAACCATATCAAGTTGTTGTGGTTTGAACAGACGTTCGCGCCGAGCATGCACGGGTTCAGGAATACCGAATCGGTTTGGATAGAGTTCGGTTTTTTCCTTAAAGGGCAAAAACCATAATCGATTGGCTGGTCGAAGTCCGAGCACAGGAAGATAGAGTTGTTTGCCACGTTGCCAGGCTTCTTCGATGAGATAGATCGGATCAATTTCACCATCATTGGCAAGATAAACAGCAATATTTTTGCTGTTCTGAAACAGGCGTGTATTAAGTAGATTGTGCGCCAGTTTTAGTGAGTGAGTAGCGACTTGCGAGGCGGTGAGATTCTGCCGCTGCTGACGAAGGTGTTGGCGAACTTTCTCACGTGGATCTTGTGGACTCATAATTTGGCGGGTATCCCCCATAATAGTAGCGTCGTGACCTTCGTCCTGAACCAGGGGTTCAAGTGGGAACCTCGACCAGTGCATTAGGCTTTCCGCTACGAGGCGGACCTGCTCACAACACCGGAATGTGGTCCCCGGGGATGTGAATTACGGCTCAAGATTTATCCCGGCCAACTAACGTCTACTACAGGGGACACCCATAAACTTGTGGTAGTGTTGTTGTCTAGATTTCCAGTTGACGACTTTTATACAGTGCGTCTTCAATTTTTGTCTGCAGGCTGCGAATTCGATTGGTAACCGCTGATGAAGAGGCTGTTTTGCTGCCTTCCTGATTTAATAAATCATGGGCAATATTTAATGCCGCCATGACTGCAATACGATCAGTACCGATGATTTTGCCGCTGTCGCGGATTTCGCGCATTTTCTTGTCGAGAAAATCAGCAGAACGTATCAGTTCACGTTCTTCTTCTTCAGTACAGGCGACCAGATATTCCTTGCCCATAATGTTCACAGTGGTCTGGGTGCTATTACTCATTTTCCATTGCCTTCAAGCGACTAATCATGGCCTCAACACGAGAACGGGCCAGCTCGGTTTTTTCCATTAGCTGGCTGCGCTCATCTTCCAGGCTGGACTGGTTTTGACGCAGCGATTTATTCTCTTCCTGCAGACGGTCGACCGCCTTAATGAGGTCGTCGACACGGTCTTCTAGTTGTTTAATGTCCAGTTCGTTCATACCTAAAAAGTTTATGTTTCTATGATGCCCAATATAGAGCCGCTGGCTGGCAGGGTCAACGGTGAAACCGCAGGTAAAAGTGATTTCCTTGCTTGCAGTTCAGGTGAATTTTGCTAGGGTGGACGCATATCACATTTCACCAACCGGGAATTTACAGAAATGAGTCATTATGAGGCCTGTGCAAAAGCAATTGAGCGAATTGGAATTGATGCGGGTGTCGCAGAAATACATGGCCAGCTGGTGGGTCAGTTATGCAGCCAGCAGAATCTTAACGCCGAACAATGGATGACTACGGCCTTACCCGAGCTATTCGATGCCATCAACAGTGGTGATGCACTGGCGCAGGAGTCGGCGAAAATACTGTATGACCTGTTTCAACAAACCGCAGACAGTCTGGGCGATGGCCAGCTTGGATTTCAGTTGCTTATGCCGGATGATGAGCAGGCACTGGAGCAGCGTATTATCGAGCTTGGTGAGTGGTGCCAGGGCTTTTTACTGGGTCTTGCCGTGGGTGGCATTAAAGATTTTCAGAAATTACCGGGTGAGTTGCCAGACTTAATGAATGATATTGTTGAGATCAGCCGTGCAGAGAGCTATGAGCTCGAAAATGAGAATGAAGACGAAGCCGCTTTTATGGAATTGAGTGAATATGTACGTCTTGGTGTAATGATGGTGTGGGAAGAATTACACCAGCTTCAAGCAGGTTCGTCGGATAAACCTGTGCTGCACTAAAAACAGAATGTCATAATGCATTAATCCAGCAGTCTGGAAAAACTTTTTCTGGCATAATTACTGACCATGAATACACAAGAATTTGACCGCCGCCGTCAACGCCTTATGGAACAGATGGGCGACAACTCGGTGGCGATATTACCTGCCGCGCCTGTGCGTTTTCGTAATCGAGATGTTGAACATCATTACCGTCAGGACAGTGACTTTTATTACCTGACCGGTTTTCCCGAACCCGAAGCCGTTGCCCTGATTAAACCGGGGCGCGAACATGGCGAATACATTCTATTTTGCCGTGAGCGTGATCGGGATAGTGAAATCTGGACGGGTGCACGTGCCGGGCAGGAAGGTGCAGTTGAAGACTATGCGGCCGATGATTCTTTTCCCATTGATGATATCGATGAAATTCTACCGGGCATGCTCGAAGGTGTGGACCGTGTCTTTTATACCATGGGCATCCAGCCGGACTTTGATCAGCATGTCATTCACTGGGTTAATCATTTACGAAAACAGTCCCGCGCCGGTGTCCATACCCCCGGTGAATTTGTCGCGCTTGATCATATTCTGCACGATATGCGTTTGTTCAAGAGCAGTCATGAGATCAAGGCCATGCGCAAGGCCGCACAAATCTCAGCGGCAGCCCATTGTCGCGCCATGCAGGCCTGCAAACCGGGCAAAAAGGAATATCAGATCGAAGCAGAGTTATTGCATACCTTTATGACGGAAGGTTCTCGCTTCCCTGCCTATGCCTCAATTGTTGGTGGTGGTGCCAATGCCTGTATATTGCACTACACCGATAATACCGACGCGTTAAAAAATGGCGACCTGTTACTCATTGATGCCGGTGCGGAGTTTGATTATTACGCCTCTGATATCACGCGCACCTTTCCCGTGAATGGAAAATTTTCTAAAGCACAGGCCGAGCTTTATCAGATCGTGCTTGATGCCCAGCTAGCCGCAATCGAACAGGTTAAACCGGGCAACCACTGGAATGACCCCCATGAAGCCGCTGTTAAAGTGATGACTCAGGGTTTGATTGATGTCGGGATTCTTAACGGCAAGCTTGACACCCTGATCAAGAAAGAAGCTTACAAACCCTATTACATGCACCGTACCGGACACTGGCTGGGCATGGATGTGCATGATGTGGGTGATTATAAAATTGAAGATGAATGGCGCCTGCTCGAACCCGGTATGACCATGACGGTTGAACCTGGCCTGTATATCCCCGCAGGCACCAAAGGCGTGGATAAAAAGTGGTGGGATATTGGGATTCGCATAGAAGATGATGTACTGGTGACCAAAGATGGCTATGACGTTTTGAGTTGTGATGCACCAAAAGAGATTGCTGCGATTGAAAGCCTGATGGGGCAGGCATGAGCCAGTTATGAACAAGACAGACTATGACATCGTGATTGTTGGTGGTGGCCTGGTGGGAGCCAGTCTGGCCTGTGCTCTTGGTGATCAGGATTTACGTATTGCTGTAGTTGAGGCCTTCGCCTTTGATGCCCCCGATCAACCCAGCTTTGATGCGCGTACCGTTGCGCTGGCTGAGGCCTCACAGGTTATATTCGAAACCTTAGGTCTATGGGATGAGATTGAACAACTGGGTGTGACCCCGATTCAGAACATTCATATCTCCGATCGTAGCCACAGTGGTCTGACCCATCTCGATTCAAAGGAACAGGGGGTCGATGCACTGGGTTATGTGGTGGAGATGCGTATTCTTGGCAAGATCCTGGGTCAACGCATGAGTACGCTGGATAATGTTGATTATCTTTGCCCGGCAACACTCGAAGACGTTCGATTTAGCGATCAACACGCCAGTCTTCGTATTGTGCAGGATCAACAGAAACAAGAAATTACCACAAGGCTTGTTGTTGCGGCTGATGGAGGTAAATCCATCGTGCGTCAACAGGCTGGGGTGCAGAGCTGGCAAACAAGCTACGGTCAAACCGCAGTGATTGCCAATGTCGCCACTGACCAGCCACACAATAATATTGCCTATGAACGCTTTACCGATACCGGGCCGATGGCGCTATTGCCAACAACACATCCTGATACCCCCGATAGCATGTATGCCCTGGTGTGGACAGTTAAAGAAGCTAAGCGTGATGAACTGCTGGCGCTGGATGATGCTGAATTTCTACAAAGACTGCAGCAACGCTTTGGCGTGCGCGCAGGTCGTTTTATTAAAGCCAGTCAGCGTCATGCTTATCCACTATCAATGAGTCTGGCGAAAGAACATGTACGTCATCGGCTGGCCTTTATTGGTAATGCTGCGCATACCATGCATCCAGTCGCGGGACAGGGCTTTAATCTGGGTCTGCGTGATGTGGCCAGTCTTGCCCAGGTGATCGTTGATGGTACACAAAAGAATACAGATATCGGTGATCTGCAGTTACTACAGACTTATGCCAAATGGCGGCGTAAGGATCATATTCAGTCCATGGGCTTTACCGATGGACTGGTGCGTGTCTTCAGCAGTCGCTTCCCGCCATTAATGCTGGCACGTAATGTTGGATTACTGGCACTGGATGTGCTGCCTGGATTAAAACATCGTGTTGCCCGTCAGGCGATGGGTTATGTCGGCAAGATGAGCAGACTGGCCAGAGGCTTACGCTTATGAGTACAGATACGCACGAGGTTGATGTTGTTATTGTTGGTGGTGGAATGGTTGGTGCCAGTATGGCCTGTGCCCTGGCGACTATGAATATCAGGGCAGTGTTACTGGAAGCCAATGACATTAATACTGAATTACCAGCAGAAGGTTTTGAAATGCGCGTTAGCGCGATTACACGTGCAAGCCAGAAGCTGTTTGAGATGATTGATGTATGGCCAGCTATCGTAAAACAACGCATCAGTCCCTTCCGTGATATGCATGTATGGGATGCAAGCGGTGATGGTGTGATTCATTTTGATAGTGCAGACATCGGTGAAGCCTGTTTAGGACACATCATAGAGAACAAAGTCATTGTTTCAGCCTTGTACGAACGTCTTAGAGCGTTTGAGAACATTGAAGTAATAACAAACAACAGTGTTATGTCTATAAATATCGGCGCTGAAAACGCTTCTCTCGCGCTGAAAGACGGTAAATTAATAAAAACACGTTTAATTATTGCTGCAGATGGTGGTAATTCGGTGTTAAGACAACAGGCAGGCATCAGTGTACGTGGTTGGGACTATGATCATGCAGCACTTGTGACCTATGTAAAGACAGAACACGGTCATCAGGACACCGCATGGCAACGTTTTTTGCCAACAGGACCGTTAGCCTTCTTACCTTTACCACAACAATACAGTTCAATTGTCTGGTCAACCCAACCAGAAGAGGCAAAACGCCTGTGTGCACTGGATGAAACGGCGTTTAAAACTGAACTTGAGTCCGCCTTTGAATCAAAACTGGGAAAAATTGAATCTATTGGCCCGCGTGCCATGTTTCCATTGCGATTTTTTGTTGCGAATGACTTTATTCAGTCTCGTTTTGCCTTAATTGGTGATGCGGCACATACGGTGCATCCACTGGCAGGACAGGGTGTTAATCTTGGTCTGGCCGATGTCGCTACGCTTGCGGAAGTGTTACATGATGCGCTGCAAAACAATAAAGATATTGGTCATGTGTCGGTTTTACGACGTTATGAACGCTGGCGCAAGGCCGATAGTCTGCCTTTGCTGGTGAGTATGGATAGTTTCAAACGATTCTTTGGTAGTGATATCCCGGCAGTGCGCTGGTTGCGTAACTTTGGTTTGAACCTGACAAATCATACAACACCACTAAAAAATAAAATTGTTCGTGTCGCTATGGGGCTTGAAGGCAGTATGCCAAAGCTATCGCGCGGTTTACCACTGGATTAATTACGGCTAAGGCTAATTTTCTAAGCGGATTTCTGGTCTCTTTGCTCGCAATCGAGTATCTTTTAGGACTTATGTCCACGAATAACAACAAGTCATGACATTACTGAATTCAGCCGCGATTCTTATCACCCTGGCGGCGTTGTTTGCCTATCTCAATCATCGTTTATTACGTTTGCCAACCACCATTGGCATTATGCTTATTTCACTCTGTCTGTCGCTCGCACTACTGGCCTTGGGTAAACTGGAACTAGTGGATATCAGTCATTTTGTTGACTGGTTTCATGCGATTGATTTCCACACCACTCTGATGCATGGCATGTTGAGCTTTTTATTATTTGCCGGTGCCCTGCATATCAACATCAATGATCTGGAACGACAAAAATGGGTGGTCGGTTTCCTGGCGACACTGGGTGTATTGATTTCAACCTCGATCATCGGTGGTATCAGCTGGATGGTGCTGATGGCGCTCAAGCTAGATGTGCCGTTTATCTATTGCCTGTTGTTTGGTGCCCTGATTTCTCCCACAGATCCTATTGCCGTGTTGGGCATTCTTAAACAGAGTTCGGCACCCAAGAGTCTTGAAACCAAGATTGCCGGAGAATCACTCTTTAATGATGGTGTTGGCGTTGTTGTTTTTCTGGTGTTGCTGGGAATCGCAACCGGCGGGCAGGAACTCGATCCCGTCGTCATCGGCACTCTGTTTGCGCAGGAAACATTGGGTGGTGCCCTGTTTGGTCTGATTATTGGTATGTTTACCTATTCATTATTAAAAGGCGTCGATAACTATCAGGTCGAGGTTTTACTCACTCTGGCGCTGGTGATGGGCGGTTATGCGCTGGCAACGTATTTGCATTTGTCCGGTGTCATCACCATGGTGGTTGCTGGTTTGTGCATCGGTAATCAGGGACGTTTACTTGCCATGTCTGATAAGAGTCGTGAACATCTGGACACCTTCTGGGAACTGATTGACGAAATACTTAATGCGGTGTTGTTTGTCCTGCTGGGTCTGGAAGTGCTGGTATTGAGCTTTGAATATGAATACATACTTGCAGCATTGGCCATAATTCCCCTGGTGCTGATGGCTCGATTTGCCAGCGTTGGTATCCCCGTAGTTTTAATGAGGAACTCTCGCAGTTTTAGCCCAAATGTTGTCCAGATCATGACCTGGGCTGGTTTGCGTGGCGGGATTTCAGTGGCGCTGGCCCTGTCCTTACCACTGGGTGAACCGCGGGAAGTGATTTTAGCGATTACCTACGCAGTAGTGTTGTTTTCAATTATTGTTCAAGGTTTAAGTGTTGGATCTCTGGTCAACAGTAATCGGTAGCCATTTTATATGTAATGCGATTGCTTGATTGTCTGAATGAGAATTATTATCATTAGAGGCTGATTTTATTCCTATATATATAGGAGCAATTCTGGAGAAGGAAATGCGCTTTTTAACCATACTTATTATATGTGCTTCGGCACTAACCAGCATAACTGTCAAAGCGGAAGAAATTCTGATTTATTCAGGCCGCAGTGACAAATTCGTCAAACCCGTCGTTGCTGAGTTCACAAAACAAACCGGTATTAAGGTCACCCTGCACACGGGTAGCTCGACGTCATTGCTGAATAAACTGCAGCTGGAGAAGGATAAAACCAGAGCGGACATTTACATTAGTAATGATGCGGGTAATTTACAAAAAGGGGCAAGTCTGGGTCTGTTCCGAACCATCCCTGGAAAAATCACCCAGCATGTTCCGAATAACTATCGTGCCAGTAATGATCACTGGGTTGGTCTATCCGCTCGGGCTCGTGTGCTGGTGGCCAATAAAAATGATCCACTGGCCAAAGATGTGAATTCAATTTTTGATCTGGCCTCGAGCAAATTTAAGGGTAAGCTGGGTATTACTCACAGCGCCAATGAAAGCTATATCGCCGGGGTGACGGTCTATATGCAGGCAGCAGGAAAGGAAAAAACACGCAAATGGCTCGAGGGCATGAAAAATAATGTCTCCGGCAGTGTGTTTAATAAGCACAGTAAAATTGTTAAAGCGGTTGCGAAGGGCAAAAAGTCTGTCGGTCTGGTCAATCATTACTATATATATAGGCACCTGAAAAAGGATCCGCAGGCACCCATCCGTATAGTCCTGCCCGATCAGGGTAAATCCGGAATGGGTGTGGCCTGGAATGTTGCCGGGGCCGCTATTTCAAAACACAGTAAAAACACGCAAGCGGCTGAGAAGTTTCTTCAATTCGTTATTTCAAAACAGGGCCAACGTCTGTTTGCTGAGGTCAATAACGAATATCCTGTTCGCCCCG
>JAOULB010000199.1 GCA_029882235.1 Gammaproteobacteria bacterium
GAAGTGCCTGCTGCAGGTAGTTTCAAAATTGCGGATGTTCCCATGGAAAGTCTGGGAGACCAACGCAATGCAACTCTCGACCTGATCGAATCTGTGGGTATGCCTTGATCGCAGCAGAAAACAGAGCTGGATAAGGCTTAATGCGAGATAACTTTTTCTTCTGGCTGAAATCTCATTTTACATCTCGAGGAATGCTGTCAGTACTGGTTGTGCTGACAGCGATCATTCCGCTTGGGTTTGTCGTTATAAACAGCTGGCAACTCTCGACCGAGCGATGGCTAGGGCTGTGGTCAAGTCGATTACCCGGATTACTCTGGAATACATTATCACTGTCGATATTCGTTGCGCTGGGTAGTTTTTTACTCGGCGTATCTGCGGCCTGGCTGATTGTCAGACGCAAATTTATCGGCCGTCAGCTTGCGATCTGGTTGTTGGTGTTACCTCTGACGATTCCAACTTACGTTTTTGCCCATATCTATACGATTTTGCTTGAGCGGGATGGCTGGCTCGGCCAACTTTGGCTGTGGTTATTTGGTGCCGACACCATGATTCCAGAACTCTACAATGTTGTTGGTGTGAGTTTTGTTTTAAGTCTGGCCGGTTTTTCCTATGTTTTTCTGTTGGTGCGCGATGCGCTTTCGCGCAGTCATCAGAATATTGAAGATGCGGCGCGAATTCAGGGCGCGTCACCTTCGCAGGTATTCTGGCGTATCAGTCTACCCATGTTACGCCCTGCGATTGCAGCGGGTCTGGCGCTGGTTGTCTTGCACACACTTTCAGATTTTGGCGCGGTCAGTATGCTGCGTTACCAGACTTTTACTCTGAGCATTTATTTACAAATGAATGGCCGTTTTGACTTTCAGGCCGCAGCGGGACTGAGTTTTATTCTGGTTTGTCTTAGTCTGACCTTTTTAATCCTGGAACGTTTTTTTCGCAAACGCCAACGCTATTACAGCAGTGCACAATCGCGCAAGCTTGAACCTGAACAGGCTAAACCCCTGGAACAGGTACTGATCTGGCTCTGGTTAGGTCTGATTGTTACTTTTGCATTTTTATTACCACTGGCCTGGATGCTGGTGTGGAGCTGGGATGCCTGGATGAAGCAGCTGATCGATGAGGCCTTCTGGAGCTATGCCGAAAACTCACTAATAATCAGTATGTTAGCGGCCTGTATTGCGGTACTGGCAGCCCTGCCTGTTGCCCTCTATCAGGCCAAACGTCGCAACCTGATGAGCCAAACCTGTGTGCATCTGGCCAGTATTGGTTTTGTCCTGCCCGGACCAGTCATTGCGCTCGGTATTCTTGGTTTTGTGCTGGCGATGTTTCCAAATATCTATGGTGGTTTAACTGTATTGGTGATGGCGATGGTGATCCGCTTTTTACCTCTGGCGGTGCAATCTCAGGAGTCTGCCGTGCAGCAATTAACACCCTCCATTGAACAAGCGGGACGTAGTCTGGGGGCGGGGCCATTAAGAAATCTCTGGCAGGTTATTTTGCCCATGATGCGTGGCGGTTTAATCAGTGCCTGGGTGCTGGTGTTTATCGATACCTTGAAGGAATTACCCGCGACTTTACTACTCCGACCAACGGGCTTTGATACCTTGCCGGTGCGTATCTGGATTGAGGCAAGCGAAGAAATGCTCGAGCTGGCCGCACCCGCTGCATTAATGCTCGTGATAGGAACCTTGCCTGTACTGTGGTTTTTAATGCGGCCGAATAAAACACAATCGGGCTGAAAATAACTGCACAGATCACCTTGGTTTTAGCTTTTGTAACAAGTAAACTTACGTCCTCAACTCAGGGTTAGTGGGAGAGAGCCAGATAATCTGGCCGCCGAAGGCGCAACCGCCCGGAATCGCTCAGGCAAAAGGACCGCTAACCTGGGATGTGCACATTTAGTTCATTGTTGCACTCTTAAGTTGACTCTGGAGAGACTCTTTATATATTTGAAAGAATATATGCAAAGAGCACCGAAGGGGCTCAAGCTCTCAGGTGAAAGGACAGAGGGGCGACGAAAGGCGACAAAAAGCTTTTCGTCGCCCTTTTTGTTTTTTTAACCGGGAAAAGTGAGCATGACTAAAGTCATTCCAGTGTTTGACCATTCAAATCAACCCAATGTCGGTCGTATGCCGAGCTGGATTCGTCAACCCTTATCCGTCGGTGGACAGTACAGCCAAACGGCAACCGCTGTTTCCCAGCAACAACTCAATACCGTCTGTGTCGAGGCACATTGCCCGAATCGACAGGAATGCTGGAGTCGTGGTACCGCGACCTTTATGCTTCTTGGTGATACCTGCACCCGTGCCTGTGGTTTTTGCGCGGTTAAAACCGGCAAGCCAGACTGGTTTGATGATGATGAACCACGTCGTGTAGCGGAAGCCGCGTTAAACATGGGGCT
The DNA here is from genome assembly GCA_029882235.1 of Gammaproteobacteria bacterium. Classification (GTDB taxonomy): domain Bacteria; phylum Pseudomonadota; class Gammaproteobacteria; order UBA6429; family Thiohalophilaceae; genus JAOULB01. Next base: position 2,399 of record JAOULB010000199.1, read on the forward strand.
CGACTATGTCGTACTCACCTGTGTCAATCGTGATGATCTGCCAGACGGTGGCGCAAAAATCTTTGCCGATACCATTACTCATTTACGCGCTGGCAAGGTGGACATGGGGTTAGAGTTGCTGACGTCGGATTATCATCGTTGTCAGGACAATGCGATTGACGTGATCTATCAGGCCTTACAGAACGCCGCAGGTGATACGCGCATGGTCTGGGGTCACAATGTTGAAACGGTGCCATCACTTTATAAAACAGTACGCAAGGGATCAGACTATCAACGTACGCTCGATTTGCTCGAGAAGGCAGCAGTTCTGGATGGTGTCGAATCAAAATCAGCCATTATGCTCGGTGTGGGTGAAAGCCATGCTGAAGTTATTCAAACCTTAAAAGATTTACGCAGCGCGAATGTCGATCGTGTTGCCATTGGTCAGTACTTACGACCAACAAAATATCATTTGCCAGTTAAACGCTATTTATCACCAGCAGAATTTGATGAATATGCAAAGCAGGCGGAGCAACTTGGTTTTAGCTGGGTAAAATCTGGACCATTGGTACGATCTTCATATCATGCCGAAGAGTAATAGTTGCTGATTAAAAGCACCTTAAATATTATACGAGGAAAAAAATGGGACAACGCACACCACTCTATGACGTACATGTAAACCTGAAGGCCAAAATGGTGGATTTTGGTGGTTGGGATATGCCCATCAATTATGGTTCACAGATTGAAGAACATCACCAGGTTAGAAAAGATGCCGGTATGTTCGATGTTTCACACATGGTCGTGGTTGATCTGACGGGTGATAAGGTGCGTGAGTTTTTACGTTATCTATTAGCCAATAATGTTGATCGTTTGAAGGATCAGGGTAAGGCGCTGTATTCCTGCATGCTGAATGAGAAAGGTGGAGTGATTGATGATCTGATCACCTATTACATGACAGAGACCTGGTTCCGTATGGTTGTGAATGCCGCCACACGTGAAAAAGATCTAGCATGGATAAATAAACAGGCAGAGTCCTATGGTGTTGACGTTAAGGTCCGTGACGATCTAGCTATGATCGCAGTACAGGGCCCGACAGCAAGAGATAAAGTTCATGCCGTATTAGGGAGTAAGTCACAGGCACTTGAAGACATTGGTGTGTTCTTTATGCGCGAGATTGGTGATATGGCCGTAGCACGCACAGGTTATACCGGCGAAGATGGTTATGAAATAATGCTACCTGTTGCTGATGTTGTTACGTTCTGGGAACAATTGCTGCAGGCCGGAGTGAAACCCTGTGGTCTTGGTGCACGTGATACCTTAAGACTTGAAGCGGGTATGAATTTATACGGTACCGATATGGATGAAGAAACATCACCGCTTGAATCGGGCCTGGGCTGGACCATTGCATGGGAACCAGCTGGACGAGATTTTATTGGTCGTAAACCACTCGAGCAGCAACGTGAACAGGGTTCAAGTAATAAACTTGTTGGACTTCTGCTTGATGGCAAAGGCGTATTAAGAAACCATCAGAAGGTTGTTGTTGATGGACTGGAAGCTGGTGAAATCACCAGCGGTAGTTTTTCACCAACCTTAGGCAAGGCGATTGCCTTTGCTCGCGTGCCAAAGTCTACCGGTGAAAGCTGCAAGGTGGATATGCGCGGCAAACTGATGGATGTAAAAGTTGTTAAGCCGCCATTTGTGCGACAGGGTAAGGCCTGTATCTGAATTTTGAAAATTTAATCCATGGGGAGATATTAATATGAGCAATATTCCGGGTGAACTGCGTTACACAAAAAGTCATGAGTGGGTGCGTAAGAATAATGATGGCACTTTAACCGTAGGCATTAGTGATCATGCACAGGAGTTGTTAGGTGATCTTGTGTTTGTCGATGTACCTGATGTTGGCAGTACCTTTGATCAGGGTGAAGACTGTGCAGTGATTGAATCTGTAAAAGCGGCATCAGACGTATATAGCCCAGTCACAGGTGAGGTTACTGCTGTTAATGAAGACCTGGCCGACACACCTGAAGTCATTAACTCAGATCCATATAACGATGGCTGGATCTTTACACTAAAACCCAGTGAAGCTTCTGAGTTTGATGGTCTGATGAGTGCGGATGAGTACTCGGCGCATGTCGAAGCCGAAGAACATTGATTAATTGCGTTCTCGCTCTGTCCATCTATGGGCTCAGCGAGATAAGCGCATCCATGAGTAAATTTTTATAGGTGTAAATAAGAATGCCGTTTATTCCACATACCGAAGATGATGTCCGTGAAATGCTGGCAGCAATAGGCGTTAAACAGATCGATGATCTGTTTGACGAAATTCCCAAAGAGTTACGCTCTTCTGGTTTGACAGATGTACCCAGCGGTTTATCTGAAATGTCAGTAAATCGTTTATTGTATGAACGTGCTGCACAGGATACGCGTACCCTGTGTTTTGCCGGTGGCGGTGCCTATGAGCATCATATCCCCTCTGCAGTCTGGCAGATCGCAACCCGTGGTGAATTTTATTCAGCCTATACACCTTATCAGGCGGAGGCGAGCCAGGGGACTTTGCAGCTTTTATATGAATACCAGACCATGATG
>JAOULB010000011.1 GCA_029882235.1 Gammaproteobacteria bacterium
AATCCCACACTCAAATTTAAAAATCAGACTATACCGAAGATCGAATTTAATTACCACACAAAATGTAGCAATAAGATAAGGGTTTTTATATATTCGGCTAATATGCTGCAATAAGTGGCATAAGTGGCATAAGTGTGCCGATCTTCTTTATTTTTATCAAATTACTGAAATTGCCATTTCGCCACAGATTGTAACATCAGGCCTGGAGGCCATGGTCATTATTGAGACTATTACGATGACTGGCGATGGCCGCATCAGGGGGTAAACACAGCCGGAACCAGAATGTTGAACCCCGACCCGGCTGACTCTGCAGACCGATTTCTCCATCCATGAGCTCAACCAACTGTTTAACAATCGACAGGCCCAGACCGGTGCCGCCATATTTGCGGGTGGTGCTCGAATCTGCCTGATTAAAGAGGCCAAAGACCTTTACTTGCTGATCATCGCTAATACCAATTCCGGTATCCGTCACCTCAAACTGAAGGGTATTCCAGTCACAACGCACAGCCGGATCCTTGCCAATATACGGACATTCATTGGGCAACACCGCGGAACAAAGGCTGGCCTTATCCGCAGTTTTGACACGCACAGTGATACTGCCTTTTTCAGTAAACTTGATCGCATTATTGATCAGGTTAACCATGATCTGACGAATGCGCATGGCATCACCATAGAGTTGTGCAGGCACATCAGGACTGATCTCGATAATAAACTTCAGCCCTTTACTGCGAATATTTGCTGTAAACAGGGCGCGAATCTCTTCTATAAACAGATCAAGTTTGAACGGTGTGAAATCAAGCTGCTGTTTACCTGCCTCAAGCTTGGAGAAATCGAGCAGGTTATTCAACAGATCCAGCAGATTGCGGCCTGAGTGATAAACAGTATTCACATGGTCATGCTGTTCTTCAGTCAGTTTTTCCTGTTGTAATAACTGAGCCATGCCGAGGATTGCATTTAATGGGGTGCGTAATTCATGGCCGACATTGGCGAGAAACATAGTTTTGGCATGACTGGCCTGTTCAACATCTTCTTTTGCCTTGGTCAGCTCATACAATGATTGTTCAAGGCTTTTTTCTGTCAGCTCAAGCTGCGTATTTTTTTCCCGCAGATCAATCTCAGACTGCTTTAATGCCAATAATGTTTGTTTAAACTTTTCCAGACTCTGCATCACCCGCGACATTTCATTATTCACATGGAACCGGGGTAACACAACACCGGTATCACCCTCGCCAAGTCGATCCAGGGATGATTGCACAAGTCCATACTGATTAGATAGAACATAGGTCAGGCGTGCCAGCACCAGAATCCCAATGATTCCCATTGCAACTATAATGAGTACCATTGGCCAGTAGACTGTTGTGATGTTGTCAATTTTTTTCTGCAGACCATATTTTATATTTGAACTGGAATTCAGAATAATCTCAGCAAACAAATTATTGATCTGATTAAAACTGTTTGTCGCATTACTCAGGTGCTGTAAAGATTGTCTCGAATCAACAGTAAGCATTTCAATGGATGAAGCCAGTGTATTTCGATATTTTAATAGCTCACTATGAATATGCGAAGCCAGCTTTAATGTTGATATATGGATTTCGTGATCATGGTGACTATTATTCAGGTGGCCCGTCTGTAGGCGCTCTATACTTTCATCTTCAAGCTGTTTAATTGTTTTAAGCAAATGATCCAGCTTATCCATTAACACACTACCCATCAGAGACATGTCTTTTTTCTTACCGTTTTTATTTGCATGGTGGAGTAAATGAAACAGCTGTGAGTGAATATCTGAAATTTCACGAAACTGATGAGCTGTTTCATTTAACACCGCCAGCTCAATACTCGAGACATGTTGTGTATATCCATCAAAGCGACTAATCAGCACAACCGTTGCAGCAATCGTAGTAAATATAAATATTGCTGAAGCAAAAATGATTAGAAACAGTCGTTTCTTAAAAGACCAGGTTGATATGATTTTTGCCGGATCCATCGCTCTTCTCACCGACCTTTGCTTATCACATCAAACTGCGACAATAGCTCTGGATTTACATGGTCCAGGTTTTTTATATTGCTATTCCTAACAGTCTTCGTGTGGCTGAAATAGAAAAGATAACTGCTTTTTGGCTGGCGAGGGATCAGTTGTTTATATTGTTTAGCAGTAAGTGACAGTGTTTGAGGTAGAGCCGATTCTGCACAAAGCGGCAAGCCCAGCGAAAATAAGAGCAGGAAGAAAGCAAAAATTGTATAGCCTTTGCCAATGTCCATAATGCCCCGGTCTTGGTATCTGTAAAAGCAGCCTTGGTATATGGGTATCGGCAAATTACATATCTATATTAAGAGAAAATTCATCTTTACCTGTTAAATTAAGGTACAGTAAAAAACGCAAAATAAACCAAGTGAATTACACTGGCTTTTCACAGCAGGGCTTTTCTCGCATGCAGCGGCAACTTAAAACTGCCAGAAACATGCCCACTACCGGGCCAAGTAGATAAACCCACAGATCAACAAGCTGGCCACTCATCAGAGCAGGCCCAATGGAGCGTGCCGGGTTCATTGAGGCTCCTGAGACTGGGCCACCAAACAATGCGCATAGCGCCACAACGCCGCCAATAGCCATGCCTGCCATCATGCCTTTTTCTTTTGCTCCCGTGGCGACATTGATGATGGTCAGCATCAAAATAAAGCTGAGAATGATTTCCATGATTAGAGATTGCATGACTGTGCCACTCGGATGCGTCGCACCGAGGGTTGGATGATTAGCAAAAATGACCATCACCATGATGCTGGCAAGTAGGCCGCCAGCAATCTGACTTAATACATAGGGCATGACTTCATTGCCAGGGAAACGACGCGCATACCAGAACGCCAGGGTCACAGCCGGATTAATATGCGCACCAGAGATATCACCCAATGCGTAAATCATCCCGGCGACAACCAGACCAAATGCGATAGCCACACCAAGATGTGTAATGCTGCCACCGCTGATATCATTCACAACGATTGCAGCGGTACCTGCAAACACCATAACAAAGGTGCCAATAAATTCTGAAAAATATTTCTTATTCATATCTAGCATATCGTCTAATTATTAATAATGTTTAGTTACTTGCCTTTACTCGCTTATCATTATTGTCAGTGGATTTTTCTTTTGAAAATAGAATAATGATGACCGTAAAAACAACAAATAAAGACAATGAAATATCAAAATAGATTTTTTCCGCACCCTTGTTCAGACATATATATATGGATAAAAGTAACGGTGCCCAGCTAAGCGCAAGATAGTATATCTTAAGTAAATGAAAGGCCGTTTGCCCTGGCTGAGTGTCTTTAATATTTTTCCACATTTGTGGAAAATCTAAATTATCTGCCTCGATTTGCTCGCGTGAGTTAAACCAGGCAGTCAATATTTTCTGGTAAATACAGAGATCCAATACCCAGAGCACCATAATGCCAACGGCACCTATCCAGCAAAGCATAATCATCATTTGGGTAGCATTTGGCTCCGACATTGCGAGTTCCTTTAGTAGAAAGCCGACTCCCACAAAGGTAGCCAGTAACCAGGTTGATGCCAGAGCACGGATCTTAAAACAGAGATTATTAAAGTGATGTTCTGCCTCTGTAATGGTTTTAATTATTTCCCAGGCGTCTTTGTTCATAGATTTCACTCCTGATACAATTGTGCAGAATCAAATGCGACATAAATGATAACTCAAACCACAAGTACACCATATAATATCACGATGAAACCATCAGCACCTTGCCCTTGCGGCTCTGGTATATCACTCGAAGAATGCTGCAAACCTTATATTAGTGGTGATGATTATGCACCGACGGCAGAAAAGCTGATGCGTTCGCGTTATACCGCCTATGTACTTTCAAACGAAGACTACCTGCTGGCCAGCTGGCATGAATCAAGCCGACCAACTCACCTGAATCTGGAACATCAGGCCAAGTGGCTTGGGCTAAAGATTGTTGCGGTAGAGGCGGGTCAGCAACTGGATACAGAAGGAACCGTTGAGTTTGTCGCCCGCTATAAAATCGCCGGCAAGGCCCACCGACTGAGCGAGAAAAGCCGCTTTCTGAAGCAAAATGGGCGCTGGTTTTATCTCGATGGCCTGGTATCTGACTTAATTTGCTAATTAAAATGGTCAAAACTGTATAACTTATTGTTATATATAATATTATTTTAATAAATCCCAGTCGACTCCTCGCCTGTACCCCGCAAAAAATAAGCAAATTTCCTACCCGTTTAGCTCAACCTGACACAAAAAGTGCCGACAATTAATACTCTGTCACAAAAACCGGGCGAAGCAGAGCACGGCAAGACTGCTTCTTTTATGGATAATGCCCCGCATGCACTTCGCGGGCAAAAAATTCAAAAAATGGTTAACTATGAAGGCACTTGCGTCATATACACATGCCTACGATGCCGGCGATGTCATTTTCCGCGAGGGTGACCCAGGTCATACTGCTTTTATTATTGAGCGGGGCCGGGTAGAGGTCTCAATACAGCAAAATGGAAAAAAGCTGGTGCTCACCGAATACGATACCGGTGACCTGTTTGGTGAAATGGCACTGATTGACGACATCTCTCGCTCCGCCACTATCACAGCACTGGAACCCACTGAAGTGATTGCCATTGATCGATCACTATTCGATAAGGCCTTTGACAACGCGCACCCACTAATGAGCCTGTTTATGCATACGATGCTGCGTAACCTGCGAAAAACTAATCGGTTACTGGCAGATAAAGTTGTTACTCCAGGCTATCTGGCCACGAAAACAAAATTTAGTCGTAAATTTCAGCATGCGCGCAATGAAACAGTTTATCTGGTTAAAGCTGAAAATGAACTCACTCGGGCAATGGCCGACTCAGAGTTTGAACTTCATTTTCAACCTATCATCAATACAACGAATAGAAAAATCGATGGTTTTGAATGCCTGATTCGCTGGCAACATCCTGAACGTGGCATGGTACCGCCCGATGAGTTTATTACGCTTGCTGAACAAACAGGTTTGATTAAACAACTGGGTGACTGGATTATAAATGAGGCCTGCGAGAAATTACGTAGCCTAATGGACCAATGTCCAACTATATTTGCAGCGAAGCCAGACTTTTTTATCAGTATCAATCTATCGGCAAAACAGTTCATTTTTCCAACACTGATCTCACAAGTACATCGATCACTAGAAAAATTTAAACTTTCGCCTGAAAATATTAAATTCGAAATTACCGAAAGTATCCTGATGGACAATCCTGAAACCGCTCTGGTAATCCTGGATAAATTCAGAGAACAGGGCTTTCGCATTGCAATTGATGACTTTGGTACCGGTTATTCAAGTCTGAGTTATTTGCATAACTTCCCGATTGATACCCTTAAGGTTGACCGTAGCTTCGTGAACTCAATGGAGTCTAATACGACCAGTGAAAATATTGTCAATGCGATCATTGGACTAGCCAAATCCATCAACCTGACTGTTATCGCAGAAGGCGTAGAAACAGAAGGACAATATGAGATCTTATCCAGACTCAATTGCGATTATGTTCAGGGTTACCATCTACACAAACCACTACCTTTCGATAACGTCATCGAACTATTAAAAGAACAGTCTAAATAACGCAGAGTTATTCTGATAACACGACATCAAAGGGATTATCTGTCGTTATCTGCACAATCATATCCTTACCCTGCTCCACCTGTATTTCATAACAGACAAAGGCGCCCATACGTTTCAGAAATACCGAACCATCTTCAAGCTTGAACTCCTTCATCCAGAATACCGGTGCGCTGATGTAATAGTTACCCGCGGGTATATTTTCAAATGAAAAATTACCCCGTGCATCAATATCTGCCTTGCGGACATACTTTAAGTAACGAGGATCGGCATCGGCAATATTTTGCTGATTCAGATAGTTCACCTCATACCATTGTCTACTGTAAGAGGTCTTTGGATTTAAGCGCGCCTGAGCGTTCGAAGGAAAATGCTTTTCACCCTGTGCATCGACGATAAACGCAGTGCCGGAAATACTCGTCGTGCCCTGTGCAGCTAATGATGTAAATTCAACCTCATTAAAGGCGATGCGATCAACGGTGATGGGTTTGGTGCTACAGGCGGAGACGAGCAGGCCTGTAACAGTAAGAATGATTAACTTGTTCATAATACTTCCTGCCTGTTTGACAATATTCGAGTCCAGCTAAGCGTTAATACGCTTAACTCCTGTTCGAAACTATCGTCAACGCATGAGGCAGTATCATGTTATCTATAATGACTGTGCGGCCATGCTTGTAACTCTGACTCGCGGCAATCCCTGCGTGAATCAGGTCATAAATTAATATACATGATTCGTGCCATTATGCCCACTTAATTTATGGCATTGTGCTCAAAATGGCATTAAGATATTGAAATTAAACCGGAATAATAAAGTATAAACGATGATTAAATAGAAAGATCTAGCCCAGGCCATCTTTTAGAGATGCTCTAATAGTATCAAATTCTTCATACAGAACTTCACCATCGGTAAAAACTTCCTGCGTTTTGCGCTTCATATACATCACAATACCGCGCATTGTATCTTCCTGACCTTCCGATAAACCAAAACCCAGCATAACGTCTTCGATATGGCTGATCATTTCGTCAATTAAACTCATATTGACCTGCTGTATATCACGATATGACTGGTCAATACGATTGAGTGCCTGATCAACGGTCTGCAAAGTCTCGTCTTTGTGTTTAACCTGTACATCTGAGAGTAACAACTTAACTCTAACTTCTATCGCATCACATAAATTACCCAGTATATCTTTCATCAGACCATACTTTTCCTGATCGTTGATGGGCATGTTTAATATTAGTAATGAAAAATCGTCATAGTTAAATATTGTTCGCATCTTAAAATCAAATATGCGTTGCTTAGTTCGCGCCATCTCAATCACATTTGCCTCAAGAGGAGAGGTTTTTCCATCCTGTTTATAATTCTCTATCCCCTCAGGACTATGATACTGCATGACTACACTTAAACCTAAGGAGCTTGTCACTTCAAATAGATACGTCGAAATTTCTTCAAAGCTTTTTGCCTGCGCTGATGATTTCATAAACTGCAGCACCTGGCCCAGGCTGTTCGTATAAGTCATCGCCTGCATGGCAACATTACGAGAATCATCGAGCAGACTTGATAGCTCCTGATGCTTGATTCTATTTTCTATAATATATTTTACCTTGCTGGCTACATTGAAGGCCTCAATTGGCTTAGTGATATAATCTGTACCACCCACACCATAGCCTTTGATTATTTCTTCAAGCGAGGTTTTCGAAGAAACAAAGATGAAAGGTATCTCTTTGAGTTGCGGTTCACTTCGCACCTGTGTACATAATTCATAGCCGTCCATTTCCGGCATCATTACATCAGACACTACCGCATTAATTTGATCGGGTGCATCACTAAGCTTTACTAGCGCCTCATTGCCATTATTCGCTTTAACTACAGTATAACCAAGGCTCTCTATACTGACTGCGATAAGCTCAAGAATGTCTTTGTCGTCATCAACGACCAGAATTGTTGTTGTGCTTTCAGGCATATTAATTACTGTGAATAAACTACTCTAAATAAGTGATTTATGCCTCAGGTTAACGGTCAACTATTTGATTACTTGAGATTAGTACACATCGTTTTACCAAATTGTGTAAAACACTGATACTTATGGCGGGGACAATATAATAGTAAATTAACGGTTATTCTTCGTCGTTTGCAACGTACATCGGAAACAGCTCTTTTTCTTCTCGGTGCAAACGTAGATCTATCACTTCTGCAATGACTTCAAGCTCCTTTGACATTGATTCTATATTTTGAACAATCATTATATCTCCATTTATATATGTTGAAAAAAATTTGAATGCCATAGCCTGAACAGCGTCCATTTCCTGTTTTAAGGTTGTTAGTTTTTCAAGACGATCAGAATTATTCACGTTGTGAGCCTTGATGTACATGCAGAGTGATATTTTTTCTTTGATAAAATGATTGAGCACTGCCTTTTTTACATTCACCAATAAACGACGAACTGTCTCAATATCATTTTCTAGTATTTTTTCTTTAATCAGCTTAAAACCTGCAAGAATGGCACGATTCTCCAGCATCAACTCCTGTACCAGAGTCGGCTTGAACGGAATATTTAAAGCGGAAATATCGCTCGTGTTTCTATGTGCGTGGCGTATCAGGCCACTCAGTGAAAATGATTCCGCTACGCTTATGATCTTTGACAACATACAGATCGACCAACATATCTACATACACTATATATCGGCGCCACAAGGAAAAATTAAAATTTTTTATAGATAATTAGTTATATCAATCAATAAGTTATATATTTTTTGTGATTTTTTTTTCAGTAAATACTCATTTTCAGCATTAATCCTGCTCAGCCAAATAATGATTCACCGGGCTTGAAGCCAAATTTTTGCTCCAGATCAAATTCAGAAATCAACTGATCAACAGCAGTCTGGCCATGACTTTTGTGCACCTCGAGTAAAATCATGGTGACACCATTGCGGTTATTGATCTGTGTATTAAGCAGGTCTTTAGCCTGATCCAGATTCATGACTTATCCTCTGTTAGATTTAGCGAAACGGAATTTATACAATAACGCAAGCCTGTGGGTTGTGGTCCATCAGGGAAGACATGTCCAAGATGGGCGCCACATTTTTTACAGAGCACCTCAACACGATGCATGTTATGGCTATGATCATGTTCTTCTTCGATCACTTCGCTATTAATGGGTTGAAAAAAACTCGGCCAGCCACTGCCAGAATCAAACTTTGTTTCGGAATCAAATAACGATTCACCACAACAGCTGCACACATAAACTCCCTTTTCCTTGCAGTTATTATACTTGCCCGTAAAAGCGCGCTCCGTACCTTTTTGTCGGCAAACAAGATATTGCTCCTCCGTTAATTCTTCGCGCCATTGCGCATCAGTTTTATTAATTTTTTTAATCATAGACATAACCGCGCTAATTTACAGTATCAATTCAGGATAATTCTAACCGATTTTAACTATGTATAAATAAAAGCATAGAACATGCCACAAATTTTGATATATATAATTTTTATAATTATTTCCTTAATGCCCTAAAATAAATCATTTCTGAGTCGATAAATATTATAAATATACTTGCTGCTTATAAATATGGACACTTAGGGAATATGAAAATACTCGCCATTGATGACGAACCAATCTCTCAATATTTTTTAAAAAAGACACTAGAAAAATTTTACACGGTTACAACTGCCGGTAGCGGAGAAGAGGGGCTGCGACTCGCAGCAGAAATCCTTCCTGACATCATTATTCTTGATGTGCATATGCCAGGCATTGATGGATATACAGTTTGTCGAGAGTTAAAAGCCAACCACCTTACATCATCCATTCCGGTTATATTTTTATCTGCAAGCGCTGAATCAGATGAGCAGGTGAAAGGTTATCAGGTGGGTGGTGATGATTACATAACAAAGCCCTGCAACCCGGAAACACTTCTCGCTAAAGTAAAGGTTATTTTTAATTATCGAGATGATAATATCCAATTAAAAAAGAAATACAAAGAAGCACAGAAAACCGCAAATATAGCCATGACAGGCAGCAGTGAAATAGGTATGGCGATGCAGTTTGTTGAACAGGCCTATTTAGTCAATGATTACTCAATGCTCGCAGAACTATTTTTTACCTTAACAGACAAGCTAAATTTAATATGTGCCGTCATGTTTTTTACGCACGAAGGACCACGATGCTTTTTTTCTGATGGTGCTGCTTCGCCACTAGAAGTTACATTACTGAAAAAAATGCGCAATCAGAATCGAATATTCGACTTTGGACGTCGCACCTTTATCAACTACCCTAATGCGACATTTCTGGTAAAAAATATGCCCATTGACACACCAGAAAAATATGGTCGCATAAAGGATCTACTGCCTGCAGTTTTGGGTAATTTGAGCAATAAAATATTTACTATGAAGGCTGGTCATGCAATTCTAACCCAGTCCGAAGCATTGGCAGTATCATTCAGTCAAATAACAACTTCACTGCTCTCTCTTGGTGTCTCACTGCGTAGTAGTCAGTTAGAAAGTACTGAAATACTTAAAACAATGTATGACGAAATGTCGATGTTTCTTCCTCGTCTTGGACTGGAAGAAGATCAGGAAGAATATATTCTCAATCATATTGAACAAGCGAATAACCGCGCCCTTGATTTGAATGACAATAACACAGAAATTGAAACATCTTTTCAACATGTCACCAACAAGCTGCAATCATTGCTTGACCGGCAAAATCAGTTGCTTATAGAAATCAGACCTGCAAAGCCAAATGAAGAATCACTCGATCGTAACAACGATTATCTTGATAACGTAGAGCTGTTTTAAGGCATATAATTGTAATTATTATTCAAACATCGCCTTCTCAGCTTCCAGCATAGCAAGGCTGATGTGTTTACCGAGCTGATCTTTATAACCCGACCATCTTATAAAGGGTTCCAGTTTTTCGTGGATTTTTGCTTTCATTTCATAATCATTCAGACCTTCGTCAATATAGACCTTCACTGACTCGAAGATTGTCGATAGATAAGTCCTGTATTTTTTAACTATATGAACATCGCCTGATGGCCCATGGCCTGGAACAAATACTTTTGCTCCAGAATTAATGGCAACATCACAGGCATTGATGTTACCTCGGAAGGTCGCATCGTCCATACGGCCAATGCGTTTGTGCAGAACATTATCACCCAGCACCAACACCTTATCTTCAACAATGTGGATCATGATATCGGTACCACTGTGCGCCTTTTTGGGCGCCAGAATCTTAAAGGTGATGCCACCCGTTTTAAATTGATGCTGATTGTCGATGGCCTTATCCGGTACTACAGCTTTGGTACCGTCGGTTGCACCTTTGGTTAGTTGTGACATCAATGAAAGCCATTGTTTGGCTTCCCCCGCATTGGCCTGAGCAATCATTTTTGGGTGTGCCATAAGAATAGCTTTAGGATATGCCTCGCTGAAGGCCTGATTGCCGAGCCAGTGATCACCATGAATATGTGTATCAAGCACATGGGTAACAGGGTTTTTAGTCACTTTACGAATCTGACGCAAGACCATTCTACCCGTGTAAACACTGGTGCCAGGGTCAATCACCACGACACCGGTTTTCGTCACCACAAATACCGGGTTATTCATAAAGCCCTTGTTTTTTGCATTGGGTAAGCCCAACGGCCCTTCAATCATATACGTATGTGGCGCGATCTTTTTAGCAGGGTAATCGGGAATTTCCTTTGCAAGAACAAAAGGAGACAACAACAAAAGAAAGGCACTAATTAGAATTCTCATATTTTGACTCCCAAATAACCAAGTATTTTACTAAGAACAGTATATGACATGAATGTGCATATGCACATCGAGCACCAGTTAAATAAACCTACTTTAGATATATCTATAAACTACTGACTTATTTGAATAAGTTATACATAACCACTAATGTAGTACAGTTTATGATACCGATTATGTAAAATGTTTATAAGCTTGAACTATCCAGTAGCTTAAACAACAATCTACATTAAGATATTGATCATAATGAACAACGAACTTAAATGGGTTAGAGAATCCGATTTTGGCACCTGGTTTTTAAGTACCGATACCTGGGTGAATTTTGTGTTGCGTAAGGCGCTTGATGATCTTGAACATCTTTTTCCTGAGCGCAAACCCTCTTATCAGAAGATTATGGATGTAGGTTGTGGCTTTGGCCACTCGCTGGTCGAGCTGGATAAACGATTTGATCCACAACAGTTAATCGGACTTGATGTTGACCCTGACGTGCCCGCACGTGCCCAAATCAATGCAGATCAGTGCCATGCAAAGGTAGAATTCCTTACAAGCAATGCTGAAGCGATTGCGCTGCCAGATGCATCACTGGATATGATTTTCTGCCATCAGACCTTTCATCATATTGTTGGACAGGAGCAGGCCGTTAAAGAATTCTATCGCCTGCTCAAACCAGGTGGCGTGTTATTATTTGCAGAGTCCTGTCGTCGTTTTATACATTCTTTAATTATAAAAGTTTTGTTTCGTCATCCCATGGATGTGCAAAAAACAGCTGAAGAATATGTCGATCTACTACAACAGACAGGTTTTCAGATTAAACCTGAGCAGATTTCGCACCCATATTTATGGTGGAGCCGATGGGATCTGGGTGTGCTTGAGAAAATGGGGCTGGTTAATCCGAAAAAGCCACATGAAGAAACCATGGTTAATGTGATCGCTGTAAAACCTGATTAATCAATTCTGCTAAAAGACATAAGCATATTACATATAAGATCCACTACCTTGCCGTTAACCACATCCTTGCGTCTTCAGGTGAAAGAAAGTATTTAATATTAATACCTTCATTGGTAAGTAGAACTTCAACCAGGCTTTCAACTTCACCCTGTTGTTTACATACACAGGCGAGTCTGTAACCCTGGATATTTTTTGCGCGCTCAAAGCTTGCTGCAAAGCCGACCGCATCTTTCTCATTCATCTTGATAGCACATAAACGAAGATCAACCAGAACTCTAAATAGACCCTGTTGCTCACAAAGCTGAAACACTTTATCACGCGCAGCTTTGCGCTCATCTGCAGTTACATCACCCTGATAACTTACACAGACGATGCTCAGTTCCTGATCTACGGTAACATCATAAGCCATGAGACAGGCCCTTTGTTATTATTATATTTATAGTATGGATAATATACCATTTTCAAACAGTTTTCATAAAGATTAATGAGTTTTTGAGCAATTTAGTCTGTTATTAACCTGTTTTATTGTCGCTAATTAAATACTTGTTACCGCCAAAATTATCGTACAAACCCTGATGCGCGCTTAAGGAAAACTCATCATTCCGAGTTTCATAGTCTTTGACCCAGTTTTGCAACATTTCCAGATTTTTGTCCTGCGCCTCTTTAGAGGCGTATTTGTGTGGCTCCCAGGGCCGTTGATGATTATTTTCAACACAGGCCTCAATACCTGGGTTGAGAAAATATAGCTCATCACAAAATTGCGCCACCTCGGCTAATAGACTTCCATAACAGCCTTCGATAACCCAGCCTGGATTCGCCTGTATAAATTGTTTAACTTGCTCAATTGATACATTTAGATCTTCTCGGACACCGGGACTTTTCCAACAGACTGTATCCAGATCAAGATGCGTAAGATCATGTTCCTTGGCTAACTTGCTTGCCAGAGTCGTTTTACCTGATCCAGAGTTACCAAAAATAAGAATTTTTTTCATGGATAAAGCTACATTTATGTATGTCGATAGACACAGGTAGGATGATTTTTAAAAATGATCTCCTTTTCAAAGCGGGCTCCCAGTTTTTTTGCCACACCCTGAGATCGGATATTATTTTTATCCATTAAGCTGATCAGCGAAACGTCAGGTAATTTTTCCACCGCCATTTTCTTAACCGCAAATGCAGCCTCGCTGGCGAAGCCTTTGCCCCAGAATGGTTTTGCTAGCGACCACATGATTTCAGGCTCTGGCCATATCTCTGGATACCACAAGCCAATATTACCCATGACCTTGCCTGTCGCCTTATCTTCAACCGCGTAGGGGCCATAACCACGAACCTGCCAGTGACCGATAAACATAACGACAATACGCCAGGTTTCATCTTCATCTAATGTTCGTCTGAGTGTGTACTGTGTTGTCTCTGCATCCGAATAAAGTACACAAAGATCACGCCAGTCTTCGGCCTGAAACATTCTCAGGTTTAATCGTTCTGTTTCAATTATTTCTGGGATTAGATAAGCCACCGTTAAACGAAACTCCATATTGTAAAAGGTGATACATAAGCAACAGAATCTTGATAAGGCCGAACTTAACAGAGATAAAATGATTATGTATCAGCGATAATACGCAGTAGTTTATCGGCCATTTCAGCCGCTTCCATGCCAAGATCGGTTAGATAACCACCATCAACCTGGGTTAATAATCCTTTATCAAACAGGCGTTGCGCCGCATTAATAACTGATGTTTCTGCTGAGGTATGCACCTTGATACCTTCCTGCAAACTATTCATATTAAACTGTAATAAAAGATTGAGTTCGTCAACTCGCTCCTGAGCAATAGACATACGCACCTCGGAAATCTGACAGGGTTGAGCTTCAATATACCGTATTTCTATTCATCACACAGCCATTCTGTAGCCTAAAACAAATAAAAAAGCCCGGGAGAGGTCCCGGGCAAGTACAACGACAATGCAACTTTATTTTCTTAAAAATCGATGCGTGTATACACTCTGCCATTGTTATAGACATTATTTTGACGAAGATCGCGATAACTGACTTCTGGATAGAGCGAGCCACTACCACTCGGCATTCTCACCATAATATCGCTTGTCTGGCCAGGCGAAAGCTCAACCCGACTAACATTGCGTGGAGAAGGCAAAGCAAAACCATCGAAATTATGTTGCGTGAATGAAACGCGATTACCACTGGCATCTCGAATCTCAAACGTACTATTAACGGAATGCATACCAATTAAACGTATCGCAACATTCGCACCCGGTGCAGCAGTAAATATTTCTGCGGGCGTATTACGACTCAGACCTTCCTGACCATTCATCAGAAAGTATTCTGGGTTGTAATCAGCAAACACGGGATCATCCTGTACTGCAAAGTGATAGGCAGGATCGACCGTACTCAACACAATGTTCCATTCGAAGTCATAGTTCGGACCACCATCATTGATCTGGTTACCGCTTTTGACAATAAAGGCCCCATACATACCCATCTCAAGATGCTTCACGGTGTGGACATGACAATGGTAGGCATGACTGCCGATATAACGGTTATCGACCCGGAAGCTATAAGTATCACCATTCACACCGGCACCCGTTTCTGGCACACCATCCTCAGACATCGGTACATCCAGGCCATGCGGGTGAATGGTATGACCATGATAGGGCGCTGATTCCTGTGGGGCCATCATCATGTTAAGAGTAACATTGGCCGTTTGACCCGGCTGCAACTCCAGCACGGGACTGGGTAAAGAACAATTGCCCATTCCGCTCATGCCCCCTTCACAAAACACCCAGAAGGGAATACTTCTGCCATCACTCATGGTGCGATTGATCTGACGCACCATTAAGCTCACATTCTGCGCATCAAACACGGGGATAACGCCACCAGCACCGCCACCACCGCCCATGCCGCCACCCATGTTATGACCTGCATCAATTCGCAAGCTAAACAACAGGCTCAGTATTAAAACTATAAAAGACTTTTTAATTAAATTAAGTATCATCACCAACCCCCTCAATGCGCAATAATCATGGCAGCGGTGCCATTCAGATAAACACCATTACCTGTTTCCATCTGTGCGGTATGCACATGCATGGGGTAATGCCCGGGCTGATTCAGCTGGTATAACACCATCGCCGTCGTTCCGGCCTTGACATTGATCGTATCCTGCCAGACGAACTGACCTAAGCGATTGCCATTGCGACTAATGACTCGGAAGTGGTTACTATGAAAGTGTAGTGACTGATCAAACTGACCCGCATTAACTATTCTCACCAGAAATAGATCGCCGACATTACCTTCAAGATTTGTATTCGCATCACCCATAGCCTGAAAACCATTCATACCATTCATTAAGAAATAGTTTGGACGATAGCTACCAGTGTTCACATTACCCCCACCAATGGCCACATTGT
>JAOULB010000253.1 GCA_029882235.1 Gammaproteobacteria bacterium
GTCAGGCAGAACAGGGTTGGCGAGAATGCTGCGATTACCTAAAGCGCGTGGACCTATTTCCATTCCGCCCTGGTGCCAGCAAATAATATTTCCTTCATTGAGAATTTTTGCAGTAACGCCAGTGATGTCTTCATGAAACTCATGTTTGAGCTTGCTTTCTTTGATGATGGCAAGATATTCATCATTCGTATAACTGTTACCAATATAGGGGTTGTTATGAACAAATTCGCGAGGCTGTTTCAATATATTGTTATATAGATAGTATGCAGCACCGATGGATGTTCCATTGTCTCCAGCAGCGGGCATGACATAGAGATCTTTAAATTTGCTTTCTCTAACGATCCTGCCGTTCATTACGCTATTTAGAGATACACCGCCAGATATGACGAGATAGTCCATCTGCGTTTTATTATGCAGAATTTCACACATCTCAAGCACGCGCTCTTCCAGAACTTTCTGAAATGCAGCGGCAACATGTAAATGATGATCTTCAAATTCTTTTGTTGTTCGTGGGTTGCCGAAGACTTTATAAAATTTGTCAGAGCAACGACGATATTCCCAGTATTGAAAGTTAAAATAGGATTGATCTAATTTTATCCGCCCATCTTTCGTAATGCTAACTAACTTGCTCGCTTGGTCATAAAAGACAGAGGCATCCCCCAATGGAGCAAGCCCCATAGTTTTGCCTTCATCATAATTGGGCTTGAAGCCACAGAATTCTGTAGCGGCCTCATAAAAAGCGCCGAGCGACTGAGGGTAGTAACTATGGTTAAAGCATTCGATTTCTGTACCTTTGCCAACACCAAGAAGTGAGGTTGCCCATTCACCCGCACCATCAATTCCAAGCAGGGCTGCTTCTTGATAGGGGGATACGTAAAATGAGCCCGCTACATGCGACATATGGTGAGGGATGTAATGGATGGCAGGCTTCTTGGAATTTTTCGACCATTTACTGTTAAACCATTTTTTAAAGTCTCGCTCTTTAAAATATGCAGAGAGGAGTTCGTGTCTAAGAAAAGATTTAAATTTGGTTGGTCTTTTAGCGAGATGCAGCGCTTTAGCTGGCCAGTTCAATGTTGGTACATATGAGATTGCGATGTAGTCAATATCAGAATAATTAAGGCTACGAGATTCCAGACATTTGTCTGCAGCAAGGCTTGGGAAAGAGTTGGTATGTTTTTTTCGACTAAATCGTTCTTCTTCTAGTGCAATAGTCAGTATTCCATCCTCAACCAGACAAGCAGATGAATCATGGAAACAATAATTAAGGCCAAGTATATTCATGTGTTTATTATCCTTATTTTCTGATTATCTGGCGAACTGGCTTTGTAAGCAAGGTGTAAAGGTACAATAGTCTGCCGGATAAACTCTTATTATATATAAAAATATCATGCACTGGCTTTGAGTCAGGTCCCCAGTTATAGTTCCAGTTGTTATCAGTAATAAAACTGACCCGCTCAATTTCTGAATTGTTGCAGGCATATTCAATTAATCTTTTCATAAGAATATTACCCAAACCGAATTTGTTATATTCACTGCGGTGCGAGATTTTTAATATATAAAGTATTTTTCCCGATGATATCCCAATTTGACCTGCCACTGCCCGTCCATCAAGATAGAGGTTGTGAATAAAGCATTGCCCATGCTCATTGCGCATTTTGAAAAGCGAGTTGTAAAAATCTCTGTCTCTACTATTGTTGGCAATTGCGGAGTTGGTTTCACTTTTTCCTTTCCAGCTGTCTTGTTCAACATCCATAAATTGTTGCAGTTCTCGATCTATTTTTTCATCTTTAAACGTCAGAATATACTGAGTTTCACCTTCTTTTGAAAATTTTCGTTCCTGTCGACGAACGTTTCTTATAAATTTACTACTTATGGCCTCAAGATATTGATCATAACTCCGATCACAGTTGATTTCATTGCTATAGTGAGTGCGGTATTTATAGTGTGAATATTTTGAGTTGTTGCAGACAAGACGACTATAGTTAGAATCAGACATGCTGTCTTTTAAAAAAAATACAGGAACACCGGCCTGGATATTTGTTAGAGCAGAAAACAGGGTGTCGAGAATATTATTTTCATTGCTGCCGGCAGAGTAAATGATGTCACTGACTCCCATATCGCTGCCCCAAAAATGTCTGAACGAGGTCAATTTAAGCCCGTGTATCTTTACCGTGTTTCTTTCTACAGGAACGAAGGCTATCGCCTCTTTATTGTTTTTAATTTTAATAAATTTAATATCATCAGGACAGCTTGTTCGGTGTTTTAGCTGGGCTAAATACCATTCGGGTAGTTGCATGAATGAGATGGCTGCTGATTTTGATAATAGCGCATTCCATTCAGGTGTTATTTCTCTCAATCCATCGAGTCCTGTATGTATTGAGTATGTCAACATGAAAATATGAGGTAGCTTCCGGGCTGTCTTCCAGAGATAATTTATACGTTATGATATGAACGGTACCATTCAACAAATTTGGCCATGCCTTCTTCAATCGTGGTTGTGGGTTTATAGCCAACATCATTCATTAGATCATCAGTATCCGCATACGTATATTGAACATCACCGGGCTGCATAGGTAGCATTTCTTTTTTTGCTTCCATACCCAGGCATTTTTCAAGTACTTCAATATAGTGGCCCAGCATCACGGGATCATTATTACCAATGTTATAGATGCGCCAGGGTGCCTTGCTTGTGCCTGGATCAGGTTTATCACCTGTCCAGTCTGGATTAGGCTGGGCAACATGATCAAGAGTGCGAACAACGCCCTCAACAATGTCATCGATATAAGTGAAATCGCGTTTATGATCGCCATAATTGAAAACCTTGATGGGTTCGCCAGCAAATATTTTGTCGGCAAAAACATAGGGCGTCATATCCGGTCTTCCCCATGGACCATAAACAGTAAAAAATCTCAATCCTGTCGTAGGCAGGTTAAACAGGTGGCTATAGGTGTGGGCCATTAATTCATTTGATTTTTTCGTCGCGGCATAGAGACTGACGGGGTGGTCAACATTATTATGAACAGAATAAGGATAATTCGTATTCGCGCCATAAACTGAGCTGCTAGAAGCAAACACAAAATGCTCTACGTTGTTATAGCGACAGGCCTCAAGTAAATTAACAAAGCCAACGATATTGCTATCGACATAGGCATGTGGGTTCTCAAGCGAGTAACGTACACCAGGTTGGGCGGCAAGGTTAACGACGCGCTGAGGTTGGTGTTTTTGGAAAATATCTTCAATAACCTGTCGGTCTTCCATATTTTTTCTGACTTCAGTGAAACCGTCATACGCCTTTACTCTTTCCAGGCGTGCTTCCTTGAGAGAAACATCATAGTAATCATTGACGCAGTCAATCCCGATTACTTCATCGCCTCGTTCTAATAGACGAATCGCCAGATGTGAACCGATAAAACCTGCTGTACCTGTAACTAGAACTTTCAACTTATTTTCACCTTATTTAATAATATCAAAGACGGCCGTTAACCTGATCTTTGGGAAGAATATGCTTAACGTCATAAATAATATGTTCAGATTTGCCAAAGGCATGAACATCTTCTGGATTCATTTGTTTGAATTCATCATGAGCGACAGTGATAATGATTGCATCATAGGTGTTTTTCTTTGGCTCATTTATTAGTTTAAGGTCATATTCTTCAATGGCTTCTTCATGGTTGACCCAGGGGTCATAGACATCGACCTGAGCATTGTGTTTGCTTAATTCATTCACGATATCAATAACGCGTGTATTGCGCAGGTCAGGACAATTTTCTTTAAAGGCAAAGCCAAGAATAAGAATTTTTGAATCGACCACATGGATTCGTTTTTGTGTCATTAAACGGATAACCTGACCAGAAACATAACCGCCCATGCCATCATTAATTCGGCGTCCAGCCAGAATAATATCTGGATGATAACCAATACTTTCCGCCTTTTGCGTCAGATAATAGGGATCCACACTAATACAGTGGCCACCAACCAGTCCTGGGCGGAAGGGAAGGAAGTTCCATTTTGTCCCAGCCGCTTCGAGCACATCCATGGTAT
>JAOULB010000254.1 GCA_029882235.1 Gammaproteobacteria bacterium
GGCTAAATTCTATTATATAAAATAGATTTTTTACATTGCAGTACGACCTGGGCCAAGCAATGGGCACAGGAAGAATTTATCGCCATCATTCATGACACCGTCACCATTCAGATCTAACCACCAGCGGCCGCCTTTATGTCCGACTTCGCCAGGACCAAAATCTGTTGATAAACCATTTGGACCTGGAACGAGTTGTTGGAATGGACCATTAGGTGGGACATCTGCCAGCACAATTGAATCATAATATAAACCTTGTGATGTCACATAAATAACAGGTCCTGTACCACGACCTGTTGTACGATCTTCTGCAGTTGCCGCCGCATTCAAGCCAAGAGTCATACCAACGAACAGTACGGTACTTAGAATTGTTGATGTCTTCATTTCCATATCTCCATTATTATTGATAGTAGAGATAACAGTCTTAATGATAAACATCACTCCCATTTCACATAAATGTCACGAATTTATAACACTATTGAGTTTAATTATATCAGTAAGTGAGACACGCCCTGTCTCTAATCAGGTAACTATTTTTACCGGCTATTTTATTTAAATTTAGTAAAAATTTAATATCGGCTGACAATATATAAAAAAATGCCCCTTTGAAGGGGCACTTTTACACAGCTAATAAATCTATCAATTACCAGCCAAAGATCACACCTTCAAGCAGTGCGTTATGACCTTTGTATTCGGCATTACTGGCAGGTATGAACGATTTCGCTTTTTTACCACCAAAACGTTTAACAATATCCTTGCTGGCATCAACGCCTTTACCCAGTGTTAATGATTTCACAATCTTGTTTTTAAGATTCGCATTTACACGTCGACTGACAGAAATTGCCTGATTCGGCAACGGTGTACTATGGAACAGAATCTTTAACAGATCGCGATCAGCCTGTTTGAGTTTTTTCTTAAAGAAGGTTGTCCGTAATACAGCCGCTTGACATTTACCTTCACGAAAAGCTTTGTGTACCTTGCCCATACCACCCTTGATACCTTTGATTACAGGCTGTCTGACTGGATTGCGAAACCGATCCAGCACAGTCAGGGTTGACAGGTTAGGTGGTGAAATCCCACAGATTTTTTTACCAATGAGTTGATCCATCGACTTGAGGTTATTATCTGCCTTATTGCCAACCAGATAAAACTCTAACTCGCCCGGTAATTTGACCAGCACATCATGCTTAAGGTGCTCCAGACGCCAGGAAATAAAATGTGGACCATCAAAGACAATATCGTATTTATCTTCACGCATATCACGTTGATAATTCAACCAGTTCCCTGGATGCTGATAGACGACTTTTGCGTTAAGCAATTTTGATAAATGATTCGCCAGCGGCGTATAAAGCTTATTACCCGCTTCTTTAGACTCTCTGGGTGGCGCAGTCATGATTAAATCTGCAGCATATGCTGGAAGAGTTGCCCCCAATAGCAAACATACTGAACACAGCCAGCCTGTAACTAACTTCTTCATATCCATACCCTAATATAAAAATTTATTACCCCAAGGGACAAAACGGCCCCACAATTGATATTGTTTATATCAGAACAAGGCCAATTAATCCATAAATTGTTAGCCACACAATTCTGCTATTTATTAGCTATAATTGATCTAAATTATTGATATTCAAAGTATAGTAGACCAATATCAATAGCTGTGACA
This sequence comes from Gammaproteobacteria bacterium, assembly GCA_029882235.1. GTDB lineage: Bacteria > Pseudomonadota > Gammaproteobacteria > UBA6429 > Thiohalophilaceae > JAOULB01. Next base: position 1,664 of record JAOULB010000254.1, read on the forward strand.
CTTTCCAGCTAATAAATTATGAGCCTGCCAGTCCTAAATCTACCCAAGATCTCGCATTTTCGCCTGATTCGATTGCCGGGGCGCTTTGCTCTGCGGCAGTTACAAAAATGGGGCAAACACCTAGCCGATCTCCCTGTCGAAGAACGCATTGGCCCCTGCATGAAGCGACTCATTCGCATGAATAGCATGCATTATTCCGTGCAAACGCGCCTAAATTTACTCGGCGCTCTGCAATTAATTATTCATGATTCATTTAAATCGGAAAAAAGACTGATTCGACAAAGCCGATCGCAAGCGAAAGGTAGTAAACCCGCAATCCAGCGGCTCGACAAACTCTACGCAGAGTTGGCCAATGGTTATAAATTACTCATTCATTCCATCAGCAAACACAAACAACTAAGTGATCATGATGCCCTGTTGATCCAGGAAGCCATCTATTTCGCACTGAAATTTATTGCACGGCGATTGCTCCTGGCCTATGCCCAATATCAACCGGTGTCGAAAGGTCTCTGGCGCGAGTTGAATCAGATTTATCGTTATGCAGATGATCAGTCATTACTGTTTCACATTATCGATGACCCAATGTCGGATTCCAGCTTTCCGGTCTTTCACAGCGGTGACCTTATATATAAAAGAATAATTCTGGTTGCATTGGCCGAACCTTATCGACTTATGCATGACGAATGTCTTGAGCTTTATAATCTCGCCAGTCGTTGGACCAGTGCCTGCTCATTGTTTCCGATTAGTAAAGTTTCAACCCAGGGTGAACACCTTGTCGATCTGGCCGATGATCTTGCACCTCGATTTGTCACAACAGATTTAAGCTGGCAACCCATGGATGGGCGCGTAATTGATATTACCGAAGTTATTCAGCGAGTCGAAAGCGATTTACGTGGTCTATTACATAATGATCCACTGGCAAGTGATTTTGAGTTACTTGATCTTGAGGAACGCCAGAAGCGTGATATGTTGCTGCGGGTCGTCAATACCTATCAGGGTAAACCAATCCGGCGGAGTAAGCGTTTCGCACTCGGTGAAACGATTGAATTTACCACGACGATTAACGCCTGCCACCATGCTTTACTAAAAGGACAGGACTTCACCCCGGAAATGGATGAACTTAAATATCTATCCACATCTAAATCTCATACATCTGCAGATGACACTCAGGATTTCGGTCAGCGTTATCAGCAGGCTCTGAACAAAAGCCGCCGTTTTAAATCTGGAAATCATACTTTATATAATGCTGCGCAACTTAACATCAATCCGCTCGGTCTGGCGCTGGAATATAAGAACCAGCAGGGTATGAAAATTTCTGTTGGTGAATTAATTGCTTATCGATTTAAAAATAAAAAACATCCTCGCTGGCAACTCGGTTCTGCCTGCTGGATGAAACATGTGGATGAAACAATCTGCCGCTTTGGTGTCATCAATCTTGCAAATAATGCTATTCCAGTTGCAGTGAAATCAACCTCTTCAAGCCAAAGAAATCCTGAGTACCTGCGCGCCATGCTGATCCCGCAGCATGTCTCACATCAACAGGTTCGCAGCCTGATTTTACCGAGCCTGTCTTTTGATATTAACTCAGAATTAATATTAAATATGAAGCGTAGTCTGATGACTGTGCGACTTAGTCGAATGCTGAATTCAACACATTCCTTTTCTCAGTTTGAATTTGAGGTTTTGAAACAACCCATCGATATCTCACTGTAACCAGGCACCAAAACGTGCAAGTGTATTAATATGCGTTGCATACCAGAATGGTTCTTCAAGTAACTTCCTCTGTTCAGAATTTAACGCCAGCAATGCATGTTGCCTGTATTTTTCCATAGGTCGATCTGTAACTGGACCATGCTTGATTCGTGCCAGCGTAATATTGATCAGCGTTGCAGACGGTGATGGCATTGGGCCTTCGGCAATAACACTTTCGCCACTACCATATTTAAGCAACATATTTTCGGCTCTAATCCAGCCACTTTTTGTATAAAATCGCTGCCACGCCTGTACCAGAATTTGATCAAGAATGTGCCAGTCTGATTTTGTCTGGCTAAATCGAACCCAGTCATACAAACCGCGGCCAACATAGGCATAATCTTCCAGTCCACCGGGTTGATCCGTTGTTCGATAGAGCTGATTCTTTTGCCAGAATACCTGGATGAGTTCATGCTTGAGTTTTTCTGCCGCTATTTTATAACGCCGTTCATTTGTTATCTCTGTCGCCCGAACCAGTGCCGATAGCACCAGGCCATTCCATGCGGCAATGCGCTTATGATCTTTGGGCAAGACGCGCTTACTGCGTGCCTGCAACATTTTATTACGCGCAGATTCCAGAGATGTTGTAAATTGTTTATCACTGATTTTT